>CAIYOE010000177.1 GCA_903927775.1 uncultured Micrococcales bacterium
ACACCGGTACCTTCGCCTTCGGCTACCTCGAATCCATCCATCGATGCCCCTGATTCGCTCTGGGTTGTAGTAGACAAAAAGCGACCGCTCAAGCCGGCCAACTGGGTTCCTAAGAACCTGGTGACCCCAAAATTCACCGATGGCGCCGGCGTGAATCCACGCGGAATCCAGCTGGCCAAGCCGGCTGGTAAGGCGATCAAACTAATGGCAACCGCCATGAAGGCAGCCGGAGCCGGAACCTTGGCCTTGGATAGCACATATCGCAGTTACAGCAGCCAGGTAGCCGTGCACGCCAAAGATGTGGCCGCCCTAGGGTTAGTGGCGGGAGAAAAACTGGCCGCCAGACCCGGCTTTTCCGAACACCAGACCGGCCTGGCCGCCGATGTCTCCGCGGTGAATCAGGGCTGCGTTATTCAGGTTTGTTTTGCCAAGACCAAGGCCGGTAAGTGGTTGGCCGCCAACAGTTGGCAGTTCGGTTTCATTTTGCGATACCCCGATGGCCGAACCGCAACCACGGGATACCAGTTCGAGCCGTGGCACTTTAGGTTCGTTGGCACCGAGTTGAGCACTCGGATGCATTTGAGCGGAATCACCGTTCTAGAGGATGCCTTTGGGCTCCCGGCCGCGCCAAATTACTGAGCCAGTCCCAAAGCCACAGCAGCCCGCAGCTAAATCGGAAAAACCGCTATCCAAGCACTCCGTCGACCAATGCCTTGGCCTCAATCTGAACTTGCTTGAGGTGCTCGGCACCCAAGAATGACTCACCGTAAATCTTGTAGACGTTCTCGGTTCCGCTTGGGCGGGCCGCGAACCAGGCGCTCTTGGTACTCACCTTTAGACCACCCAGTGCCGCACCGTTTCCAGCCGCGTGGGTCTCGATCTTGGTGATTTCCTCGCCGGCCAAGGCGCTCGCCGAAACGGCATCCGCGCTCAGTTTGCCCAGCTTGCTCTTTTGCTCAAGCGTTGCCGGAGCATCGATGCGTTCGTAGGCGGGTGCGCCAAATTTCTGGGTTAGGTCCTGGTAGTGCTGCGACGGCGACTTACCGGTGACCGCCTGGATTTCACTTGCAAGCAAAGCCAAAATCAGACCGTCTTTATCGGTGCTCCATGCCTTGCCGTCTAGGCGCAAGAACGATGCTCCTGCGGACTCCTCGCCGCCAAAACCAATGGTGCCGTCGATAAGCCCAGGCACGAACCACTTGAAACCAACCGGGACCTCAATCAATTTGCGTCCCAGTGCGCCTACCACGCGGTCGATAATTCCAGACGAAACCATGGTCTTGCCAACGGCGGCGGTTGGGCTCCAACCCGCACGATTGCGGTAAAGGTAATCGATGCTCACAGCCAAGAAGTGGTTCGGGTTCATGAGCCCGTGGTCGCTGGTCACAATTCCGTGGCGGTCGGCATCGGCATCGTTGCCGGTGCTGATATCAAAGTTGGATTTTCCCGCGATCAAGCTGGCCATGGCGAATGGGCTGCTGCAGTCCATACGGATTTTCTCGTCCCAGTCCAGGGTCATGAAACCAAACTGGAAGTCCACTTTTGGGTTGACCACGGTTAGCTTCAAACCGTAGGCATCCCTGATTGCGCCCCAGTAATCCACCGATGCTCCACCCATCGGGTCGGCTCCGATCGAGACTTTGGTGTCGCGAATCGCATCCATGTTTAGAACCTGACCCAGCTGCGAGACATAGTTGGTTCTAAAGTCGAACTTTGCTGCGGCAGGTGCTGCACGCTTTACATCTCGCAGTCCGCCCAAAATGATCTCGTTGGCACGAGCGGCAATCCAGTTGGTTGCGTCGCTGTCGGCTGGTCCGCCGTGGGGTGGGTTGTACTTGAAACCGCCGTCGGCAGGTGGGTTGTGGCTTGGGGTGATCACAAGGCCGTCGGCTAGGTCGGTCGCATTGCCGGCCTTGCCGAGGTTGTGGTTGATGATCGCTACCGAAACGGCCGGGGTGGGGGTGTAGCCATCGTTGCTGTCTACCAAAGTGGCAACGCCGTTACCGGCCAAAACCTCAAGTGCGGTTAGCTCCGCTGGTGCGCTAAGCGCGTGGGTGTCCTTGCCAACGTAAATTGGCCCGCCAATCTTCTGGCTGATTCGGTACTCCACAATCGCCTGTGTGATTGCGGCGATGTGGTCCTCGTTGAAAGATCCGTTGAGCGCAGTTCCCCGGTGACCGCTGGTGCCAAAGGCTACTTTTTGTTCCACCAGATTTACATCGGGGTGAATGGCGTAGTAATCCGCGATCAGCGCATCGATGTTGATTAGATCTGATTCTTGGGCTTTCTGGCCAGCGCGCACACTCATATAAGCAGTTTGGCAGTTAACCTTGAGGTATGTCATCCAATGTTGGTAACGCTTCGGCAAATAGCGACACCGGTTCCCAGGTCTTCGCGTATCTTGGTCCGGTTGGAACCTTTACCGAGCTTGCTTTGGCCCAGGTCCCTGAGGCCAAGGGAGCGATTTGGCGTCCGGTGGTCAGCGTGGCAGATGCTCTAAATGCGGTCATTAACGGGACCGCACACCGTGCCATTGTGGCCGTGGAATCCAGCATCGATGGTGGCGTTAGCGCAACTTTAGACGCGCTTGCGAACATCGATGGCCTACGAATTTTCGGCGAGTATTTGGTGCCGGTGAACTTCAACCTGGTGGCCCGCCCGGGAATCAAGCTAGCCGACGTAAAGACCATTGCCGCTCATCCGGTGGCTTATTCGCAGGTTCGCGGTTGGTTGAATGCCAATCTGCCGGGGCACCTCCAGTTGCAGGCCACCTCTAACGCTGCCGCTGCGGCAGACCTGCTTTCCAGCGATGTCGCCGACGCGGCGGTTTCCACCACGCACATCACCGATCACTATCCCGTAGAGGTCTTGGCCACAAACATTGCCGATAACCCGAATGCCCAGACCCGCTTCTTGCAGGTCGGTTTGCCCGGGGCACAACCTGCGCCAACGGGAGCCGACAAGACCAGCATCATTGTTGAACTGCCAACCGACCGCCCGGGAACGCTGCTAGAGATGCTGGAGCAGTTTGCGGTTCGCGGAGTCAACCTCAGTCGAATCGAGAGTCGTCCGATAGGCGATCGCCTGGGTCGGTATCGTTTCAACATCGATGCCGAAGGGCACGTGCAGGACCAAGCTATTGGCGAGGCCCTGAGCGGCCTGCACCGCTTCAGCCCAAACGTGATTTTCTTGGGTTCGTATCCGCGAGCCGATCATATTCAGACTCAGCCCGAGGGCAACAACTCGAACACTCAGTTTGCCGATTCAGCCGCCTGGCTAGAGGGTTTGCGCAACGGGCACTAAACCCGAACCTTCACGGCCAAGGGTAAGACTTGAAACACCGCCATCTGAACCTGCCCGAACGGGTCGCCGTCTAATTGGATGTTCACCGCGCGTTCTGAACTGACTGCAACCTTGGCACCACGAAGGTTTTCTAGGGTTTTCACGTTCGCGGTTTGGCTCATGATTTTGCGCCACCCAACCACTCGTTTGACCAACCAGTTAATCCACGTCACGCGATTCCAGAACTCGATCCAGTTCCAGATTCGACGTGGTCCCACCGCAGCGAGGTCCAGAACCCCATCATCGATGCGGGCATCTGGCATGAGGTTTATGTTTCCTGGTAGAAATCCGCAATTTCCGACAATCAGTGAATGCAGCTTGAGGTTCCTAGGCTCCTGGTCGTTCACGCTCACGGCTAGCCGTTCAAACGTTACCGGCAGAGATCGTAGGCCGCCATCGATGTAAGCCACCCATCCGATGCGGCGCTTGAGCCAGTTGTTGGTGTTGGCAAAAATCTTGGCGTCCAGGCCTAATCCAGCCATCACACCAAAAACGTGGGTTTCGTTTGGTCGGTCGCCTCCAAACGTCATCGTGACTTGACCGACATCGATGGGCCGGTCTTTACCAGAGACAGCGATGGCGACTGCGCGGCCGAGGTTTCCGAGAGGAAGGCGCAAGTTTCGAGCCAAAACGTTTCCGGTACCCAAAGGTACGATCCCCAGGCTGGGTGTGGGCCTAACGGATGGGGTTTTTTGATTCGATAAAAAGTGGTTTGCAAGCACATGGATCACCGGGCGAATGGTGCCGTCGCCTCCGGCAACAATAATCAGCTCGGCTCCCGAGGCGATTGCGTCAGCTGCCTCCTGCGCACCGGGTGAACCCGATTTAGTTGGGTAATAGGCGGCTGGTGGTAGCTGTTTTTTGGCTAGGGCGGAGTCGACAGCCCGCTCAAGGCGGGACTTATCCACCTTTTGCGGGTAGAAGATCACGGCTACCTTGCTCACGAGTTCAGACTAACAAGGAACCGCCAAAAGTCCCTTGACAAGAATGTGGTATCAATTTGATACTAAAGGTATGGCTATGACACTCAGACTAGAAGCAGAACAAGACAAGCAGCTCGCCCAGGTTGCCGAACACCTAGGTATTTCTAAACAGCAGGCAGTGGCGCTCGCCGTAGAGCGCTTCTTGGAGTTGGAATGGCAGCGGGCGGTTGGGCGCCAGGTAATTGACCTAGTTATGACGCGCGACAAAGAGCTTATGGAGAGATTGGCGGATGCCTAGCCCTCACTATTTGCTTACCGACGCACTTGCCGAGGTTTTGATTTCTCAGGGTTTCATGATTAAGGATTCGGGTCTCCTGGACTCGGCAGTTAATCGACCAAGAGCTTCGGTTTTCGGCACCGATGCGTATGCGACTCTGGAACTCAAAGCCGCCGCGATGACGCAGTCGATCATCAAAAATCACCCGATGATCGACGGCAACAAGCGGTCGGCTTGGATCGCCCTCAATTACTTTCTTGTCCTCAATGGCTCCACTCTGGCCGTTTCGCAGGAGCAAGCATTTGATTTTGTGATCGGGGTGGCAACCGATTTGCTTTCGCTAGAAGACATGGCTTCATGGATTTCCGCTCATAGAGTAAGCCTGTGAGCCCGCAACCCAGGGCAGGCAAAGGTAGTCTTAAAAGGTGATTGACCTAAACCTGCTTCGTGAAAATCCAGAGGCCATCAGAGCAAGTCAGCGTTCGCGCGGCGCCAGCGTAGAGCTGGTTGATCTGGCCATTTCTGCTGACACTGCTTGGCGCCAGAGCCTAGGAGCCTTCGAGTCGCTTCGCGCCGAACAAAACGCCTTCAGCAAGCAGGTGGCCGCAGCGCCTAAAGACCAAAAGCAGGCACTGGTTGCGCAGGCGCAGGAGCTTTCCGCTCGTGTGAAGGCTGCCGATGCAGCAGCGGTTGCCGCCCAGCAGGAACTAGACACTCTGGTTTGGAAGATCGAGAACGTTGTCCTCGAAGACGTGCCGGTGGGTGGCGAAGACGACTTCAAATTGGTCAAAGAGGTAGGCAGCAAGCCGGTTTTCGACTTTGAGCCACGCGACCACCAAGAACTTGGCGAGCTACTAGACATAATCGACATCACCCGTGGAACCAAAATTGCGGGAAGCCGCTTTTACTTTCTGAAGGGCATGGGAGCCCGCCTTGAGATCGCCATGATGAACATGGCGCTAGACCAAGCAGCCGCTGCAGGATTCACCGCCTTGATTACCCCGACCCTGGTGCGCCCAGAGGTCATGGCCGGCACCGGGTTCCTGGGGGAGCACGCCGACGAAATCTACTACCTACCGGCAGACGACCTGTACCTAACCGGTACCAGCGAAGTTGCCCTTGCGGGCTACCACCGCGATGAAATTATCGACCTAGAAGACGGCATGCTTCGTTACGCCGGCTGGAGCACCTGCTATCGCCGCGAAGCCGGTTCAGCCGGCAAGGATACCCGCGGTATTTTGCGAGTGCACCAGTTCAACAAGCTAGAGATGTTTGTTTACGCCAAGCCAGAAGACGCCGACGCCGAGCACCAGCGCCTGTTGGCTTGGCAGGAGCAGATGCTGCAAAAGTGCGAGCTTCCGTACCGAGTGATTTACACCGCAGCCGGAGACCTAGGTTCCTCGGCAGCCGCCAAGTACGACGCCGAGGCTTGGGTGCCAACCCAGGACGCCTTCCGCGAGTTGACGTCAACCTCTAACTGCACCACGTTCCAAGCCAGACGCCTTAATGTTCGTTACCGCAAGGAAGACGGCAAGACTGCTCCGGTTGCAACCCTAAATGGCACCTTGGCTACCACTCGCTGGTTGGTCGCCATACTGGAAAACCACCAGCAAGCCGACGGCTCGGTGCGAATCCCAGAGGCGCTTCGCCCATACCTGGGTGGCCAGGAATTCATCACCCCAAAACCAGCCAAGGCCGGAGCTTAACTTTTGCTTTCTTCAGATCTAAACAGCCCGGTGGTTACCGGAGATCAGCGCTGGCTAATCGCGCTTGACATCGATGGCACCTTGGTTCACGACGACGGATTTTTGTCGCCAGAGGTTGCCAAGGAGGTCCGCCGAGTCCGTGCCTTGGGCCATGAAATCGTGGTTTCCACCGGCCGCTCGGCAGCAAATGCGATACCGGTTGTTCGCGACCTGGGAATCGACTTTGGCCACTCGGTTTGTTCCAACGGAGCTGTGACGGTTCTGGTTGATCCTGCCGACGAACGCGGCTTTAGACCAACCGAGGTAATCACCTTTGATCCAAGAGACGTGTTGCTTCAGCTAACCGAAAAGCTCCCGAATGCACACTTTGCCGTGGAAGACGTAGATGGAACATACCGATTCCACAAGCCGTTTCCAAGTTATGCACTGGGAGACAAAAACTTCGAGACTCCGTTAGAGGAGCTCATGCAGCACCCGGTAAGCCGGGTTGTGGTCTTGTCTCCTGAACACGACGTAGACGATTTCCTGAGGGTCATTGGAACCGTGGGATTGCATTCGGTCACCTACGCAATCGGCTATACCGCCTGGTTGGACATCAGCCCGAACGGTGTAACAAAAGGTAGCGCTCTAGAGAAGTTGCGCGTGCTTCACGGGATTAACCCCGCTCAGGTCATCGCCGTTGGCGACGGCCGCAACGATATTCCAATGTTTGAGTGGGCAAAGGCCGGTGGAGGTTTGGCGTTTGCCATGGGGCAGGCAGCCGATGAAACCAAAGCCGTGGCCACCGAGATCACCTCGAGCGTGGAAGACGACGGCGTTGCCAGGGTTCTCGCAGGTTTTGAAGGCATTCTATTCAGCAGAGGTCTCAGCAACTAAACTTATCTGCGGAGGTCTGTCCGAGCGGCCGATGGAGCTGGTCTTGAAAACCAGTGAACAGCAATGTTTCGTGGGTTCGAATCCCACGGCCTCCGCCAGTTTTTTGCCACGATGACGAGGTTTCCGAACCTTTTCTTAGAAAGTATGCCGTTGACCAAAAACGCCAAAGCCTTGCGTCGCGCTAATCCGCGACACGGAGTGCTGAAGGCTCGGTCTGCCGGCCGCAACTTGTTCTCGGTGCTTTGGCGAGGGCTTGCGGTACTGCTTAGCGCAACTCTTATCGTGGTGGGATATTCCGCCGGTACCATAGCCAGCCAGCTAAAAAACGGTGGCATACAACTCACGGATGCCAACGGTAATGCAATCGCTGCACCAGCTAACCTAAAGGGCCCAATCAACATGCTGTTGGTGGGTAGCGACACCCGTGCGGGCCAAGGTGGAGGTTTCGGTAACGTAACCTCGAACCTAGCCGACGTCATTATTTTGCTGCATGTCTCGGCTAACCGTAAGAATGCGGTTGCCATGAGCTTCCCCCGAGACCTGATGGTCCCTTTCCCGGCCTGCCCGAGCACAAGCGGCGGACCCGGCTACCTGCCTCAGTCACTTGGCCAGATCAACGCAACCATAGCCAACGGCGGGCCAGGTTGCACGCTTTTGACTGTCGAATCCATCACCGGCCTCAAGATTCCTTATCTGGCGATGATCAACTTCAAGGGTGTAATCGAGATGTCCAACGCCGTCGGTGGCGTGGACGTTTGTGTGGCCAATAGAATCCACGACACCTACACCCGCCTAGATCTAGGCCCTGGAATGCACACTCTGCAGGGTTTGCAGGCACTTCAGTTCCTGCGAACACGTCACGGAATCGGCGATGGGTCCGACCTCTCGCGAATCAGTAACCAACAGGTTTTCATGTCTGCGCTGTTCCGAAAGATTAAGAGCCAGGGAGTTTTGACTAACCCTGTTTACCTTTACAGCCTCGCAAGTGCAGCGGCCAGAAACATGACCCTCAGCAGCAACATGACGGACTTGTCGGTTTTAGTTGGTTTGGCGAGTTCGCTCAAAAAGGTTTCGCCAGAAACCATGACATTTATTCAAGTGCCATCGATGGGCGGCATGCCGGCTCCAAACCAAGGACGTGTTCAACTGGTACCAGACCAGTCGCAACTACTTTTCACAAAGTTGCAGAACGACGAACCCCTGGTCTTGGCCAAGAGTAATCCTGGCGCGGGTGCTCAGGCCACTCTGGCACCAACCGCGACACCCTCTGCAAGTTCGTCGGCTTCGGCCAGTGCCTCGCCTTCGGCAAGCGGTTCGGCTCTACCCGACTGGGTTCGCGGAACCAAGGGCTCTAGCAGCACCTGTTCTAACTAGAGTTAGCACGAAACAGAATCTGGCTTAGCCCAGGTCTACTACCACAGGAACGTGGTCACTCGGGGCCTCGCCCTTTCGCTCGTCGCGCACAATCTCGGCTCCCTGTACCAGCTCAGCAAATGGCTCGTTTCCAAGAATGAAGTCGATTCGCATGCCTTCGTTTCGGGGGAACCGCAACTGCTGGTAATCCCAGTAGGTGTATTTTTCCGGCGAGCGATCGCGAACCACGTCGGTGAGCCCGATCTGTTCGAATGCCTCAAACGCCTCGCGTTCCGGGGCTGAAACGTGTGTGGCACCGGCAAAATCCTCGATGTCCCAAACATCGGTGTCTAAAGGTGCGATGTTGAAATCGCCCATTAGCGCCAACGGCATGTCCCCCGAGTGCTCTTGGAACTCGGCGGTGGTGGCGGCCAGGCGATCCAGCCACTCCAGTTTGTAGGTGTAGTGGGGGTCATCCAGGGAACGCCCGTTTGGTACATAAAGCGACCACAGGCGAACGCCATCAAAGGTGGCACCCAGCGCGCGGGCTTCCTCTACCTGTGGCTTGCCAGGTTTTCCAAAGCTCGGCATTCCGCTAAAGCCGATTTCAACGTCCTCGGCAGGAATCTTGGTGGCAAAGGCAACGCCGTTCCACTGGTCTAGTCCGTGCATGATCACCTGATAGCCAATCGCCTCAAAGGCGGCAATCGGGAACTGCTCGGGCTTGCATTTGATCTCTTGCATGGCAAGAACATCGATGTTGGACCGCTGCAGCCAGTCGGTTACCCGACCAACTCTGGTTCGAATGCTGTTTACGTTCCAAGTGGCTATGCGCATTCCTTAAACTTAAGGCATGACTTTTACCTCTTCGGCCAAGCCTCGCCTAGTAGAACTAATCAAGGAGCTGGCTGTGGTTCACGGCCGCGTGACTCTTAGCAGTGGCATCGAGGCCGATTACTACGTTGACCTTCGTCGTGCCACCCTGCACCACGAGGCAGCTCCGCTTATCGGGCAAGTTATTTTGGACCTTCTGGACCAAAACGGCATTACCGAATTCGACTCGATTGGTGGCCTTACCATGGGAGCCGACCCTGTTGCCACGGCGGTTTTGCACCAGGCAGCGGCTCGCGGGCGCAGCATCGATGCCTTTGTGGTTCGCAAGGCAGCCAAGGCTCACGGCATGGGTCGCCAGGTAGAGGGCCCGGATGTAAAGGGCAAGCGAGTTGTTGTAGTAGAAGACACCAGCACCACCGGAGGTTCGCCACTCACCGCTGCCGAGGCGCTTGAATCGGCTGGAGCCACCATCGTGGCGATTGCCACCGTGGTTGATCGCAACACGGGAGCCCGGCAGGTTATCGAGGCCAAGGGTTATCGGTACCTAACCGCCGTTACCTTGGAGGACCTCAACCTAGGCTAGAAACCAAATATGTGTGGTTATCCACCCATTCTGGCCGTTAGCTTAAGTGGTCCGAGTTTGACCTGCGTGTCAGTCTAGGTAGATAGCCAATCCTGACCTACCGTGTTTGCATGCTTAGCCTCAATCGCACCGCCAAAATCGTGGCAGTCCTTTTTGTCACAAACCTGGTTGGCGGATGCGCCATGGCAGTTGCCAATCACATTTCGGCAACGCCGACAGCAAGTGCAACGCCTACCACCATCTACCAGAGTGCTCCCCTTACCGGTGTTCAGTATGCGCAAGGCACCAATGCCTTCCTGGCCGGCCCGGTAGTCATGGGCAAGATCGACAACTCGCCAGAGGCCCGCCCCCAGTTGGGCTTGAGCAAGACAGACGTGGTCATCGATGAAATGGTAGAGGGCGGACTCACCCGATTCTTGGCAATCTGGCACAGCAACCTGCCAACCCAGTTCGGGCCGATTCGCAGCGTTCGTCCAATGGATCCAGATCTGGCCACTGCCTTTGGTGGAATAATCAACTACTCTGGCGGGCAGGCACCATTCGTAGCCGCCATGAAGGCCACCGGCATATACAACGCCGATGAAACCAGCGAGGTTGGCAAGGGCACCATGACCCGAGTTACCAACCGCGTGGCACCTCACAACCTGTTTGTGAACGCCCAGATCCAACAGAGCAAACACCTTGACCTCTCCGCGCCAAAACAGTTTTTCAATTTCTCTCCAGAGAATGAAACCTCCATGGCCGGTGTCATGGGCAAACCTGTTATCGACGTAAAGGCTAAGTTCCCTGCGGCTACAGCGCTTTGGACTTGGAACGGATCCGCATTCATGCGAACTCAAGATGGAAAGCCACTGACTGACGCCCTGGATGGCAAGCAACTTTCCGCTCAGAACGTGGTGGTCTTGAGAGTTGCTGTTGATCGCTCGTACAGAGACCCCCGCTATGGTTTTGTGCCTAAAACACTTTTGGAGGGCACCGGTAAAGGTCAAGTTTTCAGCGATGGAAAGGTCATCGATGTAGTTTGGACTAAGACCACAGCCAACAGTTACGTGCAGTTGGCGGCAACCAATGGCCAAGAGGTAACACTAGCCCCCGGCAACACCTGGTTTGAGCTGGTGCCGAGCGATGTGGGATCTGTGACGGTGGACTATAAAGCAGCCATGAGCAAGGCTCCGGCAGCAAGCCCCAAGGCCACCAAATAGACTTCTTTCTAAGCAAAGGAGCTCAAGTGTCGTCAGCCAACCATCACCGTGTAATTCCAGCCGA
>CAIYOE010000178.1 GCA_903927775.1 uncultured Micrococcales bacterium
CGCTGACCCTGGCTCGTTACAGCTTGCAGGCTTCTACTGCCAAGAGCTCACTGGGTGCCGCTTGGCACGTGGTGGTTCCGGCACTTCAGATCGGTGTTTACGGAGCGATCTTTGGCATCCTGCTTTCGAATGCCCGACCACCGCACTTTGTGCCCTATTTGATCACCGGAATTGTGCTGTTCCAGTTCATTACCGGTTGCTTCACCGATGGCGCAAAGAGCATCACCAGCAACGCATCTTTGGTTCGCTCACTGGACTTCCCAAGAATCCTGCTGCCTTTCAGCGCGGTAGTCAGCAACCTACTGAGGGTGGTTCCACTGATTGGCCTGATGCTGATTGGCATTTTGGCATTCGGCGAACCGATCACTGTTGGCTGGCTCTGGTTCATCCCTGATTTTCTGTTAATGATCCTGTTCGCAACCGGGGCATCGATGGTGGCAGCTCGCCTGACCGTTCACCTAGAAGACCTGAACCAGCTACTGCCATTTATTGTGCGAGTGCTGTTTTACACCAGCGGTATTTTCTGGAACATAGACAAAATGATTCACATTCATTGGTTGCAGATCATCTTGCACAACAACCCGATTCACCTGTTCCTGGTGATCGCCCGCGCATCGCTGGTTACCGGCTACACCGCAACCGCCACCGACTGGATTGTGGCTAGTGCCTGGGCGCTTGGCACCCTGATTTTTGGCACCGTGTTCTTCTGGTTGGCCGAGGAAAAGTACGGTCGAAATGTCTAACCAAAACCCGACCTCCCCTCAAGACAACGCCGGCAGCACCGAGCCGAGCACGCCTGTGACCCCGCCCGTTTTCCTGGAGTCAAACCGCAAGCCGGTCGTGGTGGTAGACGACATTCGAGTCACCTACCGCGTTTTTGCATCGGGCAAAAAGGTTACCCCTGGCAACAGCCGGGTGAAGCACAAGGGTCGCCTGCGCGAGGTCGAGGCGCTCAAGGGCGTGAGCTTGGTTGCTTACGAGGGCGATTCCATCGGCGTGATCGGAACCAACGGCTCCGGTAAGTCCACATTGATGAAGGCCATCAGTGGTCTTTTGCCAATCGACGCCGGTTCGGTTTACGCCTCTAGTCGTCCGAGTTTCTTGGGCGTTGGCGCGGCCATGATCAAGGAACTTTCGGGCGCCAAGAATGTGATTCTGGGTGGCCTGGCGCTGGGGATGACCCGAGCTGAAATCAAAGAGAAGTTCGACCACATCGTTGATTTTGCGGGGATCCGCGACTTTATCGACCTACCGATGCAGACCTACAGCTCGGGCATGGTGGAGCGCCTCAAGTTCAGCATCGCTGCGGCGCGCGAGCACGACATTCTTATCATCGATGAGGCCCTAGCCGTGGGAGACCAAGATTTCCGTCGTAGGTCCGAGGCACGCATGCGCGAGTTGGCCAGCGGCGCAGGTTCGGTCTTTTTGGTGAGCCACAGCATGAAGTCGATTTTGGACACCTGTAACCGCACCATTTGGTTAGACAAGGGCTTGGTAAAGATGGACGGAACAGCCCAAGAGGTCTGCCGCGCCTACGCCGCCGCCCAAGGCGCTCCGCTAGACGACTAGTCGCGAACATGTCAGAGCAAAACGTTTCCCCAGCCGCAAACAATCTAACCAGCGTTAGTTACGTGATGCCCGTGCTGAACGAGGAACGCTACCTGGAATCTGCCGTGATGAGCATTTTGGCTCAGGAGTTCGACGGCCCGGTCGAAGTAATTCTTGCTCTTGGCCCAAGCACCGATGCCACCGATGCGATCGCCGAATCGCTGGCACTGAACTTTCCGGTCCAGGTGGTTCGTAACCCGGCCGGCACTACCTCGGCGGGACTAAACGCGGCCATCGCTGCTGCTAAAAACGATGTAGTAGTGCGAGTTGACGCCCACGCCAAACTCATGCCCGGCTACACCAAGTTGGCAGTTGAAGTTTTGAACCAGACCGATGCCGCGAATGTTGGTGGCGTAATGAATGCGGTTGGGCATCGCCCATTCCAAAGCGCGGTGGCCTGGGCCTACAACACTCCATTTGGACTCGGCGGCGGCGCTTTCCACGTGGGCGGTCAAGCCGGACCCAGCGACAGCGTTTACCTGGGGGTTTTTCGTCGCAGTGTTTTGAATCAACTGGGCGGGTTTGACCCCAACGTGATTCGCGGGCAGGACTGGGAATTA
>CAIYOE010000179.1 GCA_903927775.1 uncultured Micrococcales bacterium
ACCGATCGCGGCGCCGTGGCCGTTGAGTTCGCCCTGATCTTCCCGATATTCCTCTTCATGATTCTGTTCATGCTGGATGCCGGGCGCTACCTCATGGTGCAAATGGCTATGAACAATGCGGCCGAGGTTGGTGCGCGGTCGATTGCGTACTCTGCTGATACAAGCACGACTTCGACGCAAATTAAAACTGCCGTTACACAGGCAATAGTGCGCCTTAGTACCTTGGACTCAACTACCGATGTTGGTGGAATCTCGCCTGGCGAATACATTTGCCCACTCAACAGCGAGTCCTACTACGCAACCAATCCCGTGACCCAGGTCTACGGGCCAAGCCCAGATGGTAACTGTACAGACCTTAGTAACCAGGGCAACTCGGGTGTCAACTGCTCCACAGTGCCAGCCAACTACCGTGCCATGGCCCGCGCCAGCGTGACCTTCAAGTGGATTACCCCGCTCGGCCTCATCATCGACCTAGCTGACCCAAACCTGGTCGGCCCGAACGGCAGCATTTACTTCAACCGTAACGCAACCGACACCACCACAATCGAGGGCAAGGCCAAGCTGCTATGCCAAAACTGAGATGGGTCACCAAGTATCTGAACGGCGCGGTTCGAAACCCAAAATTCACCGATGACCGCGGTGCTATCATGCCGCTATTTGCCATCATCCTTGGCAGTGGTGTTTTCATGATGCTGATCGGGCTGGTTGTCGACGGCGGGCAGATTTACGCGGAAAAGCGGATCGTCCAGAACGCGGCCGATGCGGTTGCCGAGGCCGTTGCCTTGCACTGCTCCAAGGACACGGTTGGAGTGAACTGCCTGGCCGATAATTTCGAAACCAAAAGCCCCACTACCGCTGCCGTCACGGCAAGTATGAGTTTCGCAGATTTCACAAACGCACTCGCCAACCCTAAGGGTGGCAACACCGCTATCACCAGTATTTGCGGGCAATCTACCACCGCAACCGGAATCCCTGCCTGTCCTCCGCTGACCGCTAGTCCAAACGATTGCAAAACCGAAATGTCTACCGCGGGCTTCACGAATTGGGTTCGCATCTATTCAAGTTCAGACTTGAACGGCATTACCCCAGCCTTCGAAAACTTCATCAATAAAACCCCAAAGAAGTACCAAGAAACCGCTTGTTCGCAGGTTTACTGGGCCAAAGCAAACGCCATCAATGTGGATGCCACCGGCGGTCAGCTGCCTTTTGCTATCGGTCTCTGCGACGCCACGGTTTTCAACTCCGCCGCCAGACAACAGTTGATTGGCGACGACACCAACGTGACCAGTTGCAGCGTGCGCGATCGACAAAACACGGCCTTTGCGGCAAACACTCACGGTTTCATTGACTTTGATCCGGGTGCCGCCACCGCAAACTGCTGGAGCCTGCTAACCGGCGGTTGCAACAAGGTGGCGCTCACCACCGTGCGATCAAGAACCGGCATCAGTTATTCCCCGGCCAGTTACAAAGGCCTGATTGCATCGATGAATACCAACCTCAACAAGCCCGCCATGGTCCCAGTTATTGACTCGTCCGGCGCGGGAT
>CAIYOE010000180.1 GCA_903927775.1 uncultured Micrococcales bacterium
ATCCGGGCTGGCGCCTTCGCTCACCGGAGCCACCGTGGATTCGATTGAAATCCTTGATGTTCGCAGCCTAAAACGCCATGCTGGTGGCCCTGCCGATTTCGTTCACACTTTGACCGGCCGTCGGATCCTGGGTGTGGTTCGACGCGGCAAGTTCCTGTGGATGCCGTTGGAGGCTCGCGAGGGCGATCCTGCCGACGCACCGATTGCCCTAGTTGGGCACCTGGGTATGAGCGGGCAAATGTTGCTTCGTAACCCCGGTCACGCCGAGGACAAACTCACCCGGGTCATCGTGCATGCCACCGAAGCCGACGGCACCAAAACCGAGTTTCGTTTTGTAGACCAGCGCATCTTTGGCTCGTTGGCCATAGACCTTTTGGTTCCAACCAACGATGGAGCCCCCGGCGGATACAGCGATGGCGTTGCCGCGGGGGAGGATTGGGAAAACCTGATTCCGCAGTCGGCGGCGCACATTGCACGCGACCCGCTTGACCCCCATTTTGATGCCGCTAAGTTCCTAGCCAAACTTCGTACCAAAAACACCGGGATCAAGCGCGCAATCTTGGATCAGAACCTGATCAGTGGTGTGGGCAATATTTACGCCGATGAATCGCTCTGGCAATCCAAGTTGCACTACGACCAGAGCGCCAATTCGCTGAGCGTTGCCAAGGCAAAGGAACTGCTGGCGGCCATCGGTGATATTTTGGCGGCGGCGGTAAAAGTGGGTGGCACCAGCTTTGACGAACAGTACAAAAACGTGAATGGCGAGAGCGGCTACTTCGAGATTTCTTTGAATGCCTACGGTCGAACCGGGACCGAGTGCAATCGTTGCGGTACGCCGATACAGCGCGACAGTTGGGCCAATCGCGGCTCGCACTTTTGTCCGCGTTGCCAACGCCTGCGGTAGGGTATTGACAGGCGAATTCACGCCTAATTGGCGAGCAATTAATCCAACGGAGGCGAGACTTTGTATCTAAAGAGTCTTACCCTCAAGGGTTTCAAGAGCTTTGCCCAACCCACCACTTTTGCCTTTGAGCCCGGTGTCACCTGCGTGGTTGGCCCGAACGGTTCGGGTAAGTCCAACGTTGTCGATGCCCTGGCCTGGGTAATGGGTGAGCAGGGTGCCAAAACCTTGCGCGGCGGCAAGATGGAAGACGTCATCTTTGCCGGCACCAGCACAAAGGGTCCACTTGGTCGTGCCGAAGTCCAGTTGACCATTGACAACAGCGATGGCGCTCTGCCGATCGACTACACCGAAGTAACCATTAGTCGTACCCTGTTCCGCAACGGCGGAAGCGAATACGCGATTAACGGCGAGGGTTGCCGACTACTAGATGTCCAGGAGTTGCTAAGCGACTCGGGTCTGGGCCGCGAAATGCACGTGATTGTTGGTCAGGGTCAGCTAGACAGCGTGCTAAAGGCCACTCCGGAGGAACGCCGCGGTTTCATCGAAGAAGCCGCCGGTATCCTCAAACACCGCAGACGCAAAGAAAAGACACAGCGCAAGCTGGAGGCCATGCAGGTCAACTTGACCCGTCTGAACGACCTTGCCGGCGAAGTGCGCAGGCAACTAAAGCCATTGAGTCAACAGGCAGAAACCGCTCGTCAGGCTCAAGGAATTGCCTCGGTTTTGCGCGATGCCAAGAGCAGACTCTTTGCAGCCGAAATCGTAGAGCTTCAGGCTGCAGTCGAAGAAACCTCGCAGACCGAAAACGACCGCAAGGGCGAGCGCAACATTCTGCAGAGTGTTTTGGCAGAGAACCAGGTTCGTCTGCAGCAGTTGGAGGCCGCGCAGGTCTCAACTCAGGTTGATCAGGCTCGAAACCTTGCCTACCGTTTCGATTCGCAAGCCGAGCGTCTTCGTTCGCTCTTGAACATGGCTAGCCAACGCGTAACTTTGCTGAGCGGACAGAACCAGGTGGGAAACAACCTGCAGGATCCAGCCATGTTTGAGACGCAGGCTGCCGAGGCCGCGGCCGCGGTAATTGAGCTAGAGGCCAACGTAGCCGAGCTGCGTGAGCGTTTGGCGCAGGCCGAGGCGGAACGCAACGAATGTCGCGACGCCCTAGAGGTTTTCGATAACGAGGTATCCGAGCAGTCTGCCCTGATCACCAAGTTCGATCTAGAACTAGGCCGCTTGAACAACGAGGCTGCCGTGGCAGAATCGCGCCTGGGTTCACTGCGCAACGAGGTCTTGCGTCACGAGCAGGCGCTGGCACAGGCCACGGAGCGCAACCAAACTAGCGTGGCCGAGTACGAGGCCCTCGAGGCCAGCCTGCAAGGTTCGCACCAGAGCGATGCCACCGAGTTCGAAACCCGGTACGAAGCCGCTCAGCAGGCAGTTTCCAAATCGCAGGCCCACATCGATGCCCTGCGCGATGAGCTGCACCAGCAGGAGCGCGAGCGCGACTCCTTGGCTGCCAAACGCAGCGCACTGAACCTCACTTTGGACCAAAAAGACGGAGCCAACCAGCTTGCCGCCGCCGGACTGCGCGGAATCCGCGGTCTCATCGCCAGCCACATGAAGATCGAGAAGGGCTTCGAGGTGGCCATCGCTGCCGCACTTGGCCCATTGGCCGACGCCCTGGTTGCCGACACCCGCGAGGCCGGTCTGGATGCAATCAAGCACCTAAAGAACATCGATGGTGGCCGAGTCGAACTTGTGATTGCCGATGTAGAGGCCCAGGGCACGCTAAGCGCGCTGTCTGAGGTAGCTGGTGCGCGATCGGCAATAGACGTGGTGAAAGCACCAACCGGTGTTCTAGCGCTACTG
>CAIYOE010000181.1 GCA_903927775.1 uncultured Micrococcales bacterium
ACACGACGATTTGGCAGTCGTTTTAGATTCTCTCCCAGTACATAAACCGACCCGCTGTTGGGCACGTCTTCGCGAAGCATCATGCGCATAAGGCTAGATTTGCCAGAGCCAGAAGCTCCCACCAAAAAAACGAAATCGCCCTTTTCAATCTCGAGAGTCACGTTTTCTAGAGCGGGTCTAGCGGCACCGTTGTAGTGCTTGGTGACGTTGTCGATGCGAATCATGGTTTGACCAGACTAACCGCTAGTTGCCTGATTCCCCTTGCTTTCGCCACCTGATTCCTGCGGTGATAAATCCATCTAGATCGCCGTCGAAAACCGCGTCCGGGTTGTTCACTTCAAAGTTTGTGCGCAGGTCTTTGACCATCTGATACGGTGCCAAAACATAGGATCGCATCTGCTCTCCCCAACTAGCCTTGACATCGCCCGCGAGCTGTTTCTTTTGAGCTTCTTCTTCTCGGCGACGAATCTCGAGCAGGCGCGATTGCAAGACTCGCAGAGCCGAGGCCTTGTTCTGCGGCTGGCTCTTTTCGTTTTGGCAACTGACCACGATTCCGGATGGCAGGTGAGTGATGCGGACCGCGGAATCGGTGGTGTTTACACTCTGACCGCCGGGACCCGAGGATCTAAAAACATCGATGCGGATATCCGAATCTGGGATCTCAATGGCATCGGTTCCCTCGATAAGCGGCACTACTTCTACCGCGGCAAAGCTGGTTTGGCGTTTGCCGGCTGAATTAAACGGGCTCATACGAACTAGTCGGTGAGTGCCTGCCTCAACCGAAAGGTTACCGTAGGCGTAATCGGCATCAATCTCGAAAGTTGCGCTCTTTATTCCGGCGCCCTCTGCGTATGAGATGTCCAAGACACTGCTCTTGTAGCCATGTTTCTCCGCGTAACGCAAGTACATGCGCATCAGCATCTCGGCAAAGTCGGTGGCGTCGTCGCCTCCTGCTCCCGCGCGGATTGTCACGACAGCTGAGCGTTCATCGTATTCATTGTTCAGCAGAGTCTGGACTTCTAGGTCAGCCACCTGAGACTCAATCGAGACCAGCTCTTTTTTAGCCTCGACCTGCGTGTCGGAATCCTGTTCGGCGTTTGCCATTTCAACCAGGACTTCGAGGTCGTCCACTCTGGACACAACTTGGTTTACCCGCTTGAGTTGGGCCTGCTTGTGGCTAAGAGCACTGGTTATCTTCTGCGCTTTTTCGGCGTCGTCCCAGAGGTTTGGAACGCCAGCCTGTTTCTCTAAGTCAGCAATTTCAGCGGTCAAACGCTCCAAATCGATGACCGCAATCACGCTTGCCATCGTGTTCTTGAGGACGCGGATTTCTGCAGAGAGGTCTAGGTCAGCCATTTGTCTCTAGTTTAAGTGCCGTTTGCTCACATCGATGCGGGGAGTCGGCCGAGCCCCGCTATTTGGAGGCTTAGATTTAATGGGTGACCAACCCCGACTTCAAGATTCACCACCTGATTGTGCCCGTGTTCATTCCATCGGTGCTGTTTGCAACGGGTGAAGCCAGCCTGATTCCGATCCTGCCTACGGCGGCGGAACAGCTTGGGGCTAATCTTCCGGTTGCGGGTCTTATTGCGGGATTGACGCTGATCGGAACCGTTCTGTTTGACGTTCCGGCGGCCAGGATGGTCAACCACTTCGGCGAGCGCAAAGCCATGATTATCGCTGGCTTCTTGGCAGCACTGGCACTTACCGGTGCGCTGTTTTCTACGAATTTGGTGTTGTTGGGCCTGAGTGTTTTGGTGGCCGGAGCAATGGCATCGGTTTTTGGCCTAGCAAGACACGGTTTCATGGCCGAGACTGTTCCGCTCAACTACCGGGCAAGGTCGCTATCGCTCTTGGGTGGCACGTTTAGAGCAGGTGCGTTCCTGGGACCTATCATCGGTGCTTCTGTGGTTTTTGCCTGGGGCATTCACTGGGTATACACAGTGGGAATCGTTTTCTGTTTGGCGTCTACCGCGGTTCTGATTGCCACCCAAGCCGACCTCATGGACAAGCCAACCTGGAGCCCGCACGTTTCTCCGTGGTTAGTTGCTCGTCAGGAGTCTGCCAAGTTGGCCACTGTTGGCATGGCGGCGACCATACTTGCAATGTTGAGAACAGTTCGACAGATCGGCGTTCCGCTTTGGGGGCTTTACATTGGGCTGCACCCCGGCAAAGTATCGCTGATCATTGGTATCGCTGGAGCCGTGGATTTTGCCCTCTTCTACGTGAGCGGTCAGATCATGGATCGCTTTGGGCGGCGTTGGGCGGTTGTACCTAGCCTGGTAGGACTGGCAGTAACTCACGTTGCATTGATTTTTGCCCTGAACGAACCCGCTTTCCTGTGGGTGGCGATCGCCATGTCTATCGCTAACGCCACTGGTAGCGGAATCGTGCTTACGCTGGGAGCCGACCTAGCCCCCGCAGGGCAACGCAACGAATTCTTGGCCGCTTATCGACTGCTCATCGACTCGGGTCAGGCAGTCACGCCACTACTTGTCAGTGGACTGACCATGGCGGCAAGTTTGCCGGTGGCCATTGTGGTTATGTCTGGCCTTAGCTTGTTTGGCGCCGGGCTGGGATGGAAGTACCTGCCCAAATTCGGTATTCGCTAGGTTTTCGCTAGGTATTCGCTAGGTTTTACTGAGTTAATCGTTCCAAGTTAGTCGTTCCAAACCCTGGAAAGAAGCAGCAAATGAACCCGCTTTACAAGGATGCATCGCAGCCAATCGACACTCGTCTAGCGGACCTGCTGGGCCGTATGACCCTGGCCGAAAAGGTGGGTCAGATGCTTCAGTTAGATGCCCGCGGCGACATCGATGAGATTGTTTCGGTTCAAACTGCCGGATCGATTCTGCACGCCTCGCCAGAGACCATGCTCAAGGCGGTAGACCTTGCCGCCAACACGCGCCTTGGCATCCCACTAATCACCGCGGATGACTGCATCCACGGCCACTCGTTTTGGCCAGGCGCCACCATCTTTCCAACCCAACTCGCTATGGCTTGCTCGTGGAACGCTGGCCTTTTGGAGCGCGCCGCTCGCGTAACCGCTATTGAGGTAGCGGCTACCGGCATTCACTGGACCTTCTCCCCCGTGCTCTGTATCTCGCGCGAGCTGCGCTGGGGTCGAGTAAACGAGACCTTTGGCGAGGACCCTTATCTGCTGGGCGAGCTTGGTGCCGCCATGATTCGCGGTTACCAGGGCAAGGGCCTTTCCGACCCAACCGCCATTTTGGCCACCGCAAAGCACTTTGCCGGGTACTCGGAGACCCAGGGCGGACGCGATGCCAGCGAAGCCGACATCAGTCAGCGCAAGTTGCGCTCGTGGTTCCTACCGCCTTTCGAACGTGCGGTTCAAGAGGGTTGCCGCACTTTCATGCTGGGTTATCAGGCCATGGATGGAGTGCCCATCACTGCCAATAAATGGCTGCTAAACGATGTGCTCAAAGGCGAATGGGGCTTTAAAGGCACCCTGGTTACCGATTGGGACAACGTTGGTCGCATGGTTTGGGAACAGAAGGTTGTTGCCGACTACGTTCAGGCTGCCGCCCTGGCGGTAAAGGCCGGAAACGACCTTGTGATGACCACCCCTAAGTTCTTCGAAGCAGCGCAAGAGGCGGTGGCGCAGGGAATCCTCGATGAATCCGAAATCGACGCCGCGGTAAGCCGCATTCTGAGGCTCAAGTTTGAACTCGGGTTGTTCGAGAACCCGCGCTCCCCCAGTGCCGAGGTTCAGGCACAGGTAATCGGCATTCCGGAACACCGTGAACTAAATCTTGAGGTTGCGCGCAAGTCTTTGGTGCTGCTGCGCAACGATGGCACACTTCCGATCCAAACCCTGGGAGCCGCCAAAAAAATCGCCATTATTGGACCAAATGCCGATGACACGCAGGCCATGCTGGGCGACTGGGCCGGCGCTTCTGGCCAGGTGGACTGGATGCCGGACGGCCACCCACGCGAAACCGTGGAGACCGTCTTGGATGGCTTCAGGTCGGTTGCCCCGGAGAGTTGGAGCGTTAGTTACTCTCGCGGAGCCGAAATCCAAAAATTGGTAACGCACCCAATGGGTGAGACCTTCCCAGATGGCCAGCCGATTCCAAAGATTTTCTCGGTTCCACCCCGCGACCCCCAGATGCTGGCACAGGCCGTGGCAGCCGCCACCAATGCCGACTACGCCGTTTGCGTTCTTGGCGACACAATCGAGTTGACCGGCGAATACCGTTCCACAGCAACCCTTGAGCTGCAAGGCAACCAGATTGAACTCTTGGACGCACTGGTGGCTACCGGTACCCCCGTGATTCTGGTCCTGGTTCAATCCAAGCCATCAACGCTGCCAAAGTCTGCCGAATCGGCTGCTGCAATCATCCAGGCTTTCAACCCTGGAATGCGAGGCGGCCGCGCGCTAGCCGAGCTGGTATTCGGCATTATCGAGCCCAGTGGCCGCATGCCGATCACCGTGCCTAAGCATGTGGGCCAGCAACCGAGTTTCTACAATCGAGTTCGCGGTCAACACGGAGACAGCTACGCCGACCTTACTCAAGAGCCGCTTTTCGTCTTTGGCGAAGGTCTTTCTTACACGACCATTGAGTACTCGAATCTGGTTGTTAGCACTCCAAATATGAGCATGGATGGAGAGATCTGCGCAAAGGTTACTCTGACCAACACCGGCAGCCGCCCGGCGATTGAGACCGTGCAGGTTTACGTGAGCGACCTAGTGACCAGCGTTACCTGGGCCGACAAGGAGCTCAAGCACCACGTTCAAGTTGAGGTGCAACCTGGGCAGAGTGTTGAAGTAGAGATTTGCCTGCCAGCTAGCGTTTGTTCGCTGGTGAACGCAGCCTCTCAACGGGTTGTTGAGCCCGGTGAATTCGAACTGCTAGTTGGTCCAAACTCTCGAACCGCGGATTGCCTAAGCCAGAGTTTTTGGATTTCTTAGGGTTCAACGCCTAATCGCGGCGGCGCTCGCGCAGACCTGACCTTCGAGACCGATTGCTAAAGGAACGACCTGATTCATGAACAGGATTCGTGGAGGTTGGCATATTTTTATCGCGACCGATCCATCGATGTTCTGGATCCCCGAGGTAACTTTGGCACCGCTCAGGCGGCTGGACAGCAGGCTGCTTTGCACGGACAGATCTAGCAACAGTTGGCTCGTATCGTCGGTGATAGAAATCGGTGACTGCTGGTCAACTAACTGATTTCCCGCTGCGTCAAGAGCGATTGCCTGTGCTACCGACTCCAAGAACCTCTGCTGATTTAGCAGGGCTGTCGCGTTTGACAGAGTCAAAGCCAGAGCGAGAGTGACCACTAGGCCAAAAATGCTGACCGGGGTTATCGAACCTCGATCTGTTTCGGAACCTGTTTCGCGAGCCCCACGGTGAATCATTTTGCAACTCGCATCACAGCAAACTGGGTCTGTCCAGACACTGATGCTTGGGCGACCACCCAATCTCCGGTTTTAGGGTTTCTTGGCGACCACGAAACTTTGAAATCATAAGGTGTTAGTCCGTGGTCGTCAGCGGTTACCGAGAGCAAGTCCTGAACTCGGTCTCCGGCCTTCTGCGGGTTGGCAATCACCAGCCTTACTACCTGGCGGGCGAGCGACTGGCTAGCGATCTGGGCACGCTGTTGTCTAAGCAAATCCAGTGCAAACCCCGTGACCACCAGTTGAGCGATCAGACCAAAAACCAGAAACTCGATTACTGCAGACCCTCTGTCTGGTTTGGTGTGACTAGTTGGTTTCATCGATCACACTCGCTGATTCGGAAACAATCTGACCACTCCAAGGCGACAGCGGATTCGAGAGACGAACGGTAACCCGAGCAACCGAAATCCCTCCCCTCGAGCCGGAAATAGAGTCCATCTGGAACTCAGATTGCGGGGCCAGCCAGTTCATCACTTTGGTTACCTTGTCTCTAGCTGCCTCGTGTGATCCGTCGCTATAGGCCAAAGCCTGAGCGCCTTCATTGGCTGCGTCAAATGCGACATTTGTCAGATACCCAGAAACCAGAACCTCGACACTAAGCAAGACCAGCAAAATTGAAGGAACTCCAAATGCCAGAAAGTCAACGGGAGCCGAGCCGATGTCGATTTGGTTTTTTGCCGACCTAAAAAGTCGCAACTTTTGCAATTGCCTGATTGAATACCTGCGAAAGCGCGGGAGCGGCAAGGGACCATAGAAGTACGACCATCGCTGCCGTCATCAAGGTAATCAGGACCCAGCCTGGTACGTCTCCTCGGTCCTCACTCAGACGTTTAACTAGCGCTTTTTGCTTCATTATTTTCCTTTCTATAGCCCCGTCCGCAACAGTTGCAGACTGGGGAAAACTGCAAAGCAGATTGTTACTGGCAAAATCAGAAAGACGAGAGGGATGAGCATAAGAAGTTCGTTTTTGCCAGCTTTGCGAAGCATCTGGATTCGAAGCTTGGTCCTGGTGGCCTCAGCCAGAAGCGCAATTTGTTCAGCCAGAGGAGTTCCTCGAATCAGGCTGAGTTCAACTTTGTTAGCGAATTCAGTAACCGAATCTGAGCCAGACTCATAGGCCAAGGCGCGGAGGGCTGCTTCGAGCGATGCCCCATATTTCAACCTTTTTTCCAGCCGCCTCAGATGACTAGCGAATTTCCCATGCGCTGAGTGTGCCTGCGCGGTTAGTACCTGCAGGAAACTTTGTCCGGCTGCGAGGCTGGCTGCCATGAGTTCAAGATGTTGGGGTATCTCAAAAAGAAGTTCGTCATTTTTAGCAACTAAAAACCGCAACTTTAAGCGCGACAACCCTGTTGGTATTTGGGTTTGAGGCCGGGTAATGCGTTTTTCCAAACGAGTTTTAGGCATTAGGCGAACACCCTCTTTCGTTTGGGAAGCGAGCCAAAAGCTGAGATCAATAAATAGGCTGCGAGGCAGATAACCAGAC
The DNA here is from genome assembly GCA_903927775.1 of uncultured Micrococcales bacterium. Lineage (GTDB taxonomy): Bacteria > Actinomycetota > Actinomycetes > Actinomycetales > Microbacteriaceae > Rhodoluna. The sequence continues at coordinate 6,909 of CAIYOE010000181.1, forward strand.
CCGTTGATAAAACCAAGACTCCCGCGGGGCTGTTGTACGCCGATGCGTTACTGGGCTGCCTGCTTAGCAACCAGACCACGGCCCAGGGGGTGGCTAGGGCCAACTTTGCTGTTCCGAGCACCCAACCTTGTTTTGCGTTTATTTCCGAGGCCAAAGCACCTTCTTGCCTAATTTGAGTACTGAGCTTGTTTAGATTCGCCGATAGCCCGAACCCTCCGTTTTCATGGCTAGAAATCAAAAGCTCCACAAGTTGGTCACTATTCACATCTCCGAACTCCAACTTGAGCCAGCGAAGTGCATCGATGGTGGGGAGCCCGCGATCCAATAGCTGTCCCAGGACCGACATGGAACGTGAGACCGATTTTGGCCCAACGTGATTAAGTTCACGCAGGGCAGTGTCCAAACTGGAACCACTGGAAATTGCGGTGGCTAAGTTCTCACAGAGCTCGGGTAGCGAATCAACAAGTGCCTGGTGACGGGCATTTGCCACTAAGACCAGAGCCTCGAGGGACATGGCTGCACCTAAAAACACTGCCGCGATGCCAAGAGCAAAAATACCTGTAAATCTAGATATCACTAGCCCCAGAATTAGGTCTACGCCCGCCAAAAGGGCAACAACTCGCCATGGTTTTAGGTGGCCAAGTCCTGCTTGCTGCAACTGGTTGTTAAGGGATCTCATATTGCGAGTTCCTCGACCGAAGGTAATCCGGTTTCACCCGGGCTCACGCGGGCAATTGCGGTTACTCGTCTGCCATTTTGCTCATCGTTGGAGCAGTGGACAACCAAATCGAGTGCCTGCGCGGCCGTGGCTAAAACGAAATCCGCTGAAATGTTTGGCCCAGCCAACAGTGGAAGCGTACAAAGCTTGGTAAGCGCAGCGGCTGCCGAGTTGGCGTGAATGGTACAAATTCCCGGTATGCCACTGTTCATACCGATCAAAAGATCTAGGCTCTCGGCCTCTCGGACCTCACCGATAGCTAGGTAACCTGGCCGCATTCGCAGTGCTTCTTTGACAAGCCGGCGGAGCGGAACCTCTCCCCTGCCTTCCAAGTTAGGTTGCCGGGTTTGCATGGCAACCCAGTCGGGCAGATTGCTCCGAATCTCAAAGGTTTCTTCGCAGCTAACTAAGCGAGTTTGGTCACCTAACTCATTGAGCAGTGCGCAAAGCAGGGTAGTTTTTCCGGCGTTAGTGGCACCCGAAACCAAAATGTTGTTACCCTGTTTGACCGCTCCAGCCAAAAACTCGGACTGCTGAGAACTCAGGCTTCCGTTTGTCACGAGCTGCTCTAGAGTGAGGAGCTTGGAAGGGAACTTGCGAATGTTGACAGACCAGTGAGTGGCCGTGACATCTGGGATCACAACGTGAAGGCGAGATCCGTCAGCCAAAGATGCATCAACAAACGGCGAACTGCGATCGATTCGACGACCACTGGTTCTCAACATTTTGTGAACCACAGTTCGGATTTCTTCGCCTGTTAAATCCAGGTCAATTCTCTCGACACCAGAGGGTTTGGCCACGAATATTTCATTTGGCCGGTTAATCCAGATTTCTTCAATACTTGGCTCCGAGAGGTACCTCTCCAGAACACCAAATCCGTCTAATCGTCCTACAGCCTCCGAGGCAAGCTTCACCTCATCGGGGTATAAAACACCGGATTCCATGGCCATTCGATCTATGACACTTGCAACTGCAGCCTCCGAGGATTGAAAGTCATCTGCGACCAACAACTGCCTTGCCTTTTCGGCTACCGCCTGAATCAGTGTCATCTTGGCCCCTTTCTAAAACGACTTTGGCACCAGATTTGGAAACTGGCGAAAAGTTATCCACATCATGCGCTAAACTTTTCAAAGCACGCGGGAGTGGCGAAATGGCAGACGCGCTGGATTTAGGTTCCTGTGCCGCAAGGCGTGTGGGTTCAAGTCCCACCTTCCGCACCAAAAAATGGCCCTGACTATGTCAGGGCCATTTGCTATTTAAGTTGGTTTACTTATGGCAGTTTGGCAGTCAGATCCAGCGCGTTTCCAGCGTTGAGGATTCCGGCACCACAAGTCACGGCTGAGTTATTCGCCGCCGCCACCGCACAGGTACTTCCATTGGGGAATGGAGTGACCGAAGGCTTGAGTAGGTCGAAGAAAATCTGGTGCGGGGTGACCGTGGGCTTTAGTGAGTAAATCAAGGCAACGACGCCCGTGACCATTGGAGCGGCCATGCTGGTGCCCTCTAGGTAGTCATAGACCGCATCGGCGGGGCCAGCCGGGGTCGAACTGTTTGCCGCCGGTGTACCGCTGTTGTAGGTACTCAGAATCATGCCCGTGCCATCGCCCAACTTGGTTTGATCGACTGGTGCACCACCAGGCTTTTCGGCGTCTCCACCTGGAGCAGAAATGTCAACGTAAAGACCGTAATCGGAATAGCTGGCCCGGTCGCCGGTGAAACCTGTAGCGCCCACGTTGATTGTTGGTGAACAGTTACCTGGGTAAGAGTTGGTGGCATCTCCCCAGGGCTTAAGGCCTTCGTTTCCGGCCGCAGTGATAACAGTTACGTTGAGGGCGTAAAGGTTTTTCATCACAGCCTGAGTCAGCGAATCACAACGGGTAATTCCCTCGCTACCCAGCGACAGATTTATCACCTGCGCGGGGTGTGCATTTTTAGGTGCGTTAGGGACATCGATGCCTGCGGCCCAGTTCAAAGATGCAATCAAACCGCTAGAAGTGCCGCCACTGCCACTAAGGCCGCGGACCTCCAATAGTTTCACTCCCGGTGCAACACCAACCACGCCGATGTTGTTAGCTGCGGCGGCGATGATTCCGGAAACGTGAGTTCCGTGCCAGTCGCTCAGCGAGTTGGGATCGGCCGGGTTTGGATCGTTATCGATAAAGTCGTAGCCGTAGACACTGCCATCCGGGTTTCGCCATTCCTGGCCGTCTAGGTCTGGGTGGGATGTGATGCCGCTGTCAACCACCGCCACGGTCACGCTGTTATTGCCGTGGGTGTGCTGCCAGGCGCTTTCCACATTTATGCCAAAGGGCGAGTTCAAGGCCCATTGTTTGCTGTAAAGCGGGTCCTTGGCACTAAAGCCAGTTACGCCCAAAACCGAACCGCGTGCGTTAGACGCTTGAAGGGTTGTGGCGTAAACGATTCCCTGCGCCAAACCAACTAGTGCGCAGGAGGTGAGTTTGGTAGAGCAGGTGACCACCGGCTGACCTGGAGCTGTGGCTGTAAGCGTGTAAATCACCGGGAGCCCTCCGGTGTCTGCTCCGGTTAGCAGGTCCCAGGACGGCATCGCGGCGTTCGTAGCGGTTGGCGGCGTGTTGAAAGTTGGAGGGTTTGGCACCGTGGTTGGGATACCCGACACCCAAGCAGAATAGGTTCCAATTCGGACCGCGCTACCCACTTTGGTGAGAGCCGCCATTCGAATGCTCAGCGCCGAGCCCGCAGTTAGACCTTGGGTAAGCGCGAGGTTGGTTTGCTTGGCCGAGACAAAAGTTGTCAAAGTGGTCTGAGTGGTACCACCGTCTGTTGAGGTCTGCACTCGATAACCGGAAAGCACTGCGCCATTTAGGTTGAGCGGTTTAGTCCAAGAGACTTTTAGCTGGGCTAACGCCGGGTTTTTGGGGGACCAAGCATCTGCAACTTTGAGTCCACGAACCGCGCTGGCGCCTTTGAATGCGGTGCTGTAAGTTCGAGTGGAGGACCCTGTGCCGTCTCCTATAAAGGACTGACCCATTGCACGTGGCGCCCTGTGACCCCAAGCTTCCGGCAGGATTAGGCGGTCAATGGCAGCCGAAGTCACTGCGGAGTTGTTTTCGATTAGCGACAGCGCGGCTTGAGCGTTGCTTTCGGTTACCGGACCGATAAAGCTCATCGAATGAAAACCCGCGCCAAGCGCTTTCCCGTTTCGGATCTCAATTCCCAATGGCGCGAGGTCAGCAGAGCCTATAACGCGCCCATCGCTGCCAAAAATAGATGCCCCAGACCGAAGGTGAACGATAAGTCCCACAGGATCATCGTTGGTCAGAGTGGCTTTGACTAGAGGCTTTGCCAAGACGGGCTGGCCCAAACCCAATGCACCGATGACGACTAGGAGGCTCGCAAATAGCCCCAAACGCGGTTTCCACTTCACCCGATGAATGTAACCGCAAACCTTCAAGTTTTAGGGGAACCTGAGAGTGTGTTTAAGAACTTCACAGGAAGTTCACCCCTTTTGCGCCAAAAGGGGCGGTTTCGCCAAAGCGAAATGCCCAAAAACCGTCGCTAAATGCTTTTTTGGAGCAGAACAATGCCCAGCCAACGACCGAACTTAAAGCCCACTTTGGCCAAGTGTCCCTGGTTTTTGAAGCCGAAACTCTCGTGAAGTGCAATGGAAGACTCAGCACCCTTGTCGGAAATAACCGCGACGATTTCTTTGACCCCGCATGCCCGCGACTGCTCAATGAGGCTCTCCATGAGTTTGGTGCCGATTCGCTTGCCAGTGGCCGCGGGTCGAAGGTAAATGCTGTTTTCGACTGTGCGCTTGTAGGCGGCTTTTTGACGCCAGGGTGCCACGTAAGCAAACCCTAAAATATGCCCATCGGTGCCGACCGCCACGATAAAAGGCAGCTGAAGTCCTTGAATCCATCGGAACTTTTCGATCCAGGCGCTCAGCGTCATGGATTCAATGTCGAAAGTGACAACTGAGTTCTGAATGTAGTAGTTGTAAATCTCTAGAACCTGAAGCATGTCCGTCTCTAATGCCGAACGGATCACCGGCTCGGCAACTGGCTCGGTCGGCTTAAGTTTTGCTTTTCGCGCCAAACGCCATCTGGTTTCTGAATCCAACGCCATGATGCCTCCTAATCAGTCCAATCTACCGTTTGCTCGCCCTTCGAACTCAAAAAATCATTCACCTGGCTAAAAGGCTTGGAGCCGAAAAAACCTCGGTAAGCCGACAACGGGCTCGGGTGTGCAGACTCCAGAATCAAGAAACGAGACGGGTCTGCCTGGACGTATTTATGCAAGAGCGGTTTGACGCTCTGGGCTTGTTTCCCCCACAACACGAAAGCCATAGGCTGAGCCTCTCTTGCCAACAAATGCTCGATAGCGGCCTGAGTAAAGGAACCCCAACCAACGGCAAAGTGCGCTCCAGGTGATTGCACCAGGGCGGTTAGGTGGCGATTCAAAAGCCAAACGCCTTGCCTCTGCCAAGTCGACAGATTGAGCTGTGGAAGGCGGTTATCGCCTAGGTCACTCTGCAACTCCTGGAAGATGTTCTTAAGGCTTGCAGGAACCGGAGTGAATTTTTTCTCGGTTGCAAAGGCCAAACCAATTGCTGCTCCCTTGGTTGGGTAGGGATCCTGGCCCAGAATCACGACGCGTATTTTTCGAGGCCGGATTGCAAACGCAGCCATTACCAAATTCCAATCTGGAACCAAATCCTGATTCTTAGACAACTTGGATTCTGCAGACTCCAACCAGTCGCGCCAGTCTTCTAGCGCTGCCTGCCACTCGGGGTGCATTTGCTGAAACCACATGCACTAAGCGTAAAAAGAAAACCATTAGATTGATGAAAGAATGGCATCGGTAGTCAAAGGAGAAACCATGGATTCCAAGTCGTTACTAGCCCAGGCCCAACAAATGCAACCTGAACTAGTGCAACACCGACGTCACCTGCACACTATTCCAGAGTTCGGTTTGGAACTCCCAAAAACCCTGGCCTATGTGACCCAGGCGGTCGAGGATTTGGGTGAGCTGACTGTAGCGCCAGAAATAAGCTGCGCTGTTTTACACATCAAGGGCGGAAAGCCCGGCCCAACGGTCTTGTTGCGAGCAGACATGGATGCGCTGGCCGTTACCGAAGACACCGGATTGGATTTTGCCTCCACCAACGGATTCATGCACGCTTGCGGGCATGACCTTCACATGGCAATGGGCATTGGTGCCGCAAAGTTATTGCACACGAATCGAGCAGAGCTAGCGGGAGACGTAGTGGTTTTCTTCCAGAGTGGCGAAGAGGGACATGGCGGAGCCGACCTAATGCTTGAGCGCCAAATGCACATGGTTAGTGGATCGCTTCCAATCGCTGCCTACGGCCTGCACGTATTCTCGGCTGCGCCGAGCAGAAACTTTGCCAGCCGCCCAGGCCCCATGATGGCGAGCGCGGGCGATGTAATCGTTACCTTTACTGGCAAAGGCGGGCACGGGTCCATGCCTTGGGGCGGCAAGGACCCAATCACACCGATGGTGCAGGCAATCAATGCGATTCAGCAGCTGACCACAAAATCGTTCGACGCCTTTGATCAGGTGATTGTGAATGTTGGTTGGGTTCGGGCCGGAGACACCCATACCACCAACATCGTTCCCGAAACCGCGGCTTTCGGGGCGACCATTCGAACTTTCTCTCGCGAGAATTTCACCAGAATCCGAACCGAGCTCGAAAACCTGATGCGCTCCATCGCTGCTGGGTTTGGGGTTGAAGTGAACGTTGAGTTCTCGGCGGCATCCAAGGTAGTTATCAACACCCCGGCAAATGTAGACCGCGTTAAGGCGGTTGTGGCAGAGGCCTTTGGCAAAGAGCGCTACGAGCACATGGACCAGCCGATTCCCGGTGGCGAAGACTACGCCTCCATTTTGGAGGTCATTCCGGGAGCATTCGTGTTCCTGGGGGCTCCGGACCCAACTGCCGAACCTCAGAATCGTCATGCCAATCACTCAAACAAGGCCGTCTATGACGACTCCGTTTTGGCAGATGGCGCTGCGCTTCTGGCGATGCTGGCATTCGACGCACTGGCAAGCTAGCCGGGGGTTCGAGCCCGCCAGGGTGAACTGCCAAGTAACACCGAAGCCACCCCAGTTGGCAGAATAGACCCATGGAGTTCCAAACCCCCGAAGACACTGTCCCATCGGCTTTCATCACCGATGAGCTGAGTCGCCAACTTATTGGTCGACCACCGGCCAGTGGCGCATGGCGCGACGGAGACCCAATTGGCGATCGTCAGTTCGCTCCGCTTCCTAACCTCAAATTAGAGAGCGGGCGCGAGCTTTCGGGAGCTCGAATCGCCTACGAATGTTGGGGGCAACTCAACCACGAACACACCAACGCAGTTCTAGTGCTTCACGCGCTCACCGGCGACTCGCACGCAACAGGGCCATCGTCCAAGCCACACCCTACCGAGGGTTGGTGGAATGGCATTATTGGCCCAGGGTTGGCAATCGATACCGATAAATTTTTTGTTGTCGCCCCAAATATGCTTGGTGGCTGCCAAGGTTCGACCGGGCCTGCATCGCTGGATTCTCGTGGTTCTGAATACGGGCCGCAGTTTCCGTTCCTCAGTATTCGCGACCAAGTTGCCGCTCAGCAGCTTTTTACCGCAGCAATCGGCATCACCCAATGGCATGCTGTCATCGGTGGCTCGATGGGTGGAATGCAAGCGCTGGAGTGGGCAATCATGTTCCCGGACTCGCTCCGCAATCTGGCTGTAATTGCAGCACCTGCAGTTTCTACCGCAGACCACATTGCAATCAACAGCATCCAAATCGAGGCAGTAAAAACCGACCCGGCCTTCAAAGATGGTTTTTACTACGACGCCAAGGCGGGGTTCGGTCCCCATCGTGGACTGGCCCTCGCGCGCCGAATGGCGCTGTTGAACTACCGCTCCCCCGGTGAATTAAACGAGCGCTTTGAACGAACTTGGCAGTCGAGCGTGAACCCGCTGGGTGGCGGCGGTCGCTTCGCAGTGGAGAGTTACCTAGATTTCCACGGCAACAAATTCACTCGTCGGTTCGACGCGAATAGTTACATCACCCTGGTCAACGCAATGAACTCACACGATGTTTCGCGCGGGCGCGAGAGTCTGGCGGAGGCAATCGGCCAGATCAAAGTTCGTACCCTAATTGCCGGAATCGATTCCGACCGACTCTTTCCACTTACCGGTCAAGAGTTCATCGCCCAACACCTGAAGTGCGAGATAGTGGGTGGCGGGTTGCAGACAATAGAGTCCGCTTACGGCCACGACGGCTTCCTGATTGAGCGAGAAACCGTAGGCCCGCTACTGACACGACTGCTCGAAGGCTAGACCACCCAGCAGGCCATGCCGCTTAGGAGAGGTTAACCCTGCGAACCAGCTCCATGAGTCGGGTATTACCAATCACCAATAACGCAAGCACGCTCAGGTTACGGATTCCCAGCACCGCGGTAGCCCAAGCGCTTCGCGACAAAATCTCATCGTAAATCAGTGGGTAGATGATTCCGGTAAGAGCCAGAGTTGCTAAGACCCAAGGCCAAATAATTCCCCAGTTTGGCACCCTTTGTATCAATCCCAATACGGCCGGAATAATCAACCAACCGTAATACTGAGGCGACCCAACTTTGTTGAACACGATTAGGTCAAGAACCGCTGTGAATACCGTCCAGGTAAAAATTTCGTTCCTGAGTTCGTTGCTGTCAGGTTGGTTTCGGCGAATGGCAAGCCATCCAAGCACCATGGTGATTATTAAAGCCAGGTACGTGGCTGGCCCAAGCAAACTTGCCCAAAAAGAAACTCCCGGGCCTTTGACCTGAAAGGTGTTGAGCGCGTGCGAATAGTAAAGGCCTGAACCCGAGACCTTGTTAACGCCTTGCCAAAGCCACCAAGTTGCCCAGGGCGATTCGATCTGAATTCCGCGGCCCGTCTGTTCGGTCACAAAGCCCAGAACCACCGACGGCTTACCCCACAGGAAACCGAAAAGAAGGATTCCCACTCCGGTGCCCAAGCCAGCAATAAGGGCTCGCTTCCAGGCCTTGGCCTCGAGAATGGTGGCTGAAAGCAATGCGACAGGCCAAACCTTGACCCAGGTGGCAACGGCAAACCACACGGATGCGGTTGCGGGCTTAGCCTGCAGCCAGGCCACCAGACCCACAACAACGATGGCGACCGAGATGGTGTCGATACGTGAGATTGCCACCGGGCCAAGAGCCAGCAGCGCCGCAACCCAGAACCAGCCCGCGGTTACGCGTGCCAGATCGAATCTGAATGGCCAAAACAACAGCGTGATCATGGCGCAAACATCGATGAAAACTGCCATAACCAACCAGGCTGTTTGATACTGAAGTCCAGGGATAAAAACTGGGATAAGTGTAGGAAGCAGGTCTGGATACGGGTAAACCCACTTGGTGGTGAGGCCGAAAAGTTCATGGGATTGCAACATCTGGGTTGCCCACGGGCGGTAGGCAAACGGGATATCGCCCATTGGATGCCCCGGCCCTCTGGAGCCGGTCCAAATCAGCCAGGCATGAGCTGCGATAAAGGCAATTAGAACTGTGGCTCTAGCCGCGACGAGGCGCTTTAGTGTCGCAATCATCCTGCAAGTCTCTCATTCATAATCTGCGCAACACCTGAAGAAATGGTGCTCGCTGTAACCAATCCGCGTTTTGCAGCCAACACTGCCGCCTCGGAGTGCAGGAGGATTCCCAAGGTGGCAATGTCCAACCAATAGGTGTCTGCCAGTTCCGGGTTTGCGGCAGCTAAACCGCCCAGTATCCCAGCCAGAACATCCCCGCTGCCGGCGGTTGCTAGGTGTGGCGAGGTTGGACCTACTTCGATGATTTGGCCAAGTGGCAAAGCAAGGACATTGGTGTTTCCCTTTACCAGAACAGTTTGACCGGTGAATCTTGCGGCCAGTGCTGCCGCGTCGCGAACATCTGCCATGCCCAAAAACCGGTCGCTGGTGAAATCGTTGCTCGCGGTTAATTTGTTCAGCAACCTGATTAGCTCCCCGAGATGCGGTGTAAGCAACAGGCTGGATTTACTCGCGGACCCAAAATCGATTATGTCTAGGGCTCCAGCATCTACCACTGCGATTCTTGGTTCGGCAAGCAAGTTCCCTATATTCGCCGCTTGGAAGTCATCGCTGGCTGAAATTCCCGAACCAATCACCCAGGCCTGCGCGGGCATAGCCTGCGCGAAATGCTCGGCTACGATCACTTCGGGGTGCGATTGCAGGACTAAATCGGCGGCCCTTCGAGGACCCACGTAACGAACCAGGCCAACTCCGGTTTGCTGAGCGGCACCCACACCCAAGACAGCGGCACCGGGATAGACCTCCGAACCAGTGATGAAGCCCACTGTTCCCCTGGAGTACTTATTGTCCATGAGAGATGGTTGGCGGGCCAATCTCTTAATCAGGTTGGCGAGCATCGTGTAGTCCATGTCTAAAAGGTAATCCATCGGGGTTTCCAAATCGTAGGCTGGTAACACAAAGCCTTGCGATTCACTTTTCTGGCTTGAGCCATGTTTTCCTAGGAGTATCTGTGTCTAAGTTGTTCTCACCCATCAAGCTGCGAAACCTAGAGGTGCGTAATCGCCTGTGGATAGCACCGATGTGCCAATATTCCTGTGAGAACCGCGATGGGGTCCCGGGAGACTGGCACCAAGTTCACTACCCAGCTTTCTCTGCCGGTGGCGCTGGGCTGATCATCGTTGAGGCAACTGCGGTTACACCCGAGGGCCGCATTAGCCCTTGGGACACCGGACTTTGGAACGACCAGCAGGTAGGTGGCTGGAAGCGAGTGACCGATTTGGTCCACCAGCGCGGGGCAAAAATCGCCGTTCAACTTGCCCATGCTGGTCGCAAAGCCAGCACTTATCGCGAGTGGAGCGGACACGGTACGGTTCCATTCGAGGATGGCGGGTGGCAGAGTGTCAGCAGCACAAGTGAGGCATTCCCTGGCTATGACGCTCCTCGCGAGCTAGCCACAGCCGAGATCCCGTATCTGATCCAGGCCTGGGTGGATTCGGCGACTCGCTCGGTAGCCGCCGGTTTCGACGCGGTCGAGATTCACGCGGCGCACGGATACCTGATTCACCAGTTTTTGTCTCCGCTGGCCAATCAAAGAACCGACCAATACGGCGGTAGCTTGGAAAATCGTGCCAGG
>CAIYOE010000182.1 GCA_903927775.1 uncultured Micrococcales bacterium
AGAGACCCTAAACCTCACCAGCCTCGACGGCATCAAGGTCGGCGACCCAGTTAACCTAGAGCGCGCCATGACCGCGGCGACTCGCTTTGGTGGACACGTGGTGCAGGGGCACGTAGATGGTGTGGGCAAAGTAATCAGCCGTGAACCAAGCGAGAACTGGGAATGGGTTCGCGTTCAGATCCCAGCCGAATTAATGAAATACGTGGTGCTCAAGGGCAGCATTACCATCGATGGAATTTCGCTAACTGTAAACGAGGTCGGCGACGACTTTGTGGGTCTGAGCCTGATTCCAGAAACCTTGCGCCTAACCACGTTGGGATACAAGAAACCTGGCGACAAGGTCAACATCGAAGCCGACGTAATGGCTAAGCACATCGAGCGTTTGCTCGAGGCAAGAGGTATCTAATGAATCTTTCAACAATCGAACATGCTCTAGCCGAGCTAAGAGCGGGCAAGCCGATCCTGGTAGCAGACGCAGCCGACCGCGAAAACGAGGGTGACGCAATCATGGCGGCCGAGTTTGCTACGGCAGAATGGTTGGCCTGGATGGTTCGCAACACCAGCGGTTACCTTTGCGCTCCCCTAACTAACTCGTTGGCCAACAAGTTGGAACTGCCACTCATGGTTCCTACCAACCAAGACAAACTTTTGACTCAGTACACCGTGTCGGTAGACGCCTCCGAAGGCATTACAACCGGCATCAGTGCTGCAGACAGAGCCACAACGCTTCGAGCTTTGGCTAACCCAAACGCTGTCCCGAGCGACTTGATTCGACCCGGGCACATAATTCCACTGCGCGCCAAAGAAGGCGGAGTAATGGAACGATCAGGTCACACCGAAGCAACGGTTGACCTACTAAAACTGGCTGGGCTCAACCCAGTGGGGGTCATCGGTGAAATGGTTTCTGCCGATGGAACTATGACCAGACTGACAGAGTTATTGGAAATTGGCGAACGAGAGGGACTTGCCGTGATCACCATTGAGCAACTCAAGCAGCACTTAAACGAATCGAACACCCCGCTAGAAATGGGCTCCGAGGACCGCGTGACCTTCGCGGCGGAGGCAAATGTACCAACTACCCACGGCATGATGCGCTTGCGCGGCTACTTTGACCGCGCCACCGCGGCCGATCACGTGGCCATTGTCTCTGGAAACCCAACCGGAGAGAACGTGCTGGTTCGCTTGCATAGCGAATGCATCACCGGTGAAGCCTTTGGCTCGCTCAAATGCGAGTGCGGTCCGCAGCTGGACTATGCGATGGACCAGATCAACGCCAACCCGACGGGCGGCGTGGTTATTTACCTTCGCGGGCAAGAGGGTCGTGGCATTGGCCTATTGAACAAGCTCAAGGCATATGCTCTTCAGGAGCAGGGACTAGATACCGTCGACGCCAACCTGGCACTGGGCCTACCGAGCGAGAACCGCGAGTACGGTGCGGCTGTTGCCATGCTTCGCGACATCGGTGTGACCAGCGTTCGCCTGATGACCAACAATCCGGCCAAGGCAGATTTCTTGGTCAAGGCCGGAATCCCAGTTACCGAGTTTGTGCCAGTAATCGTAGGCCAGGCTGCCGAAAACACCGGCTACCTTCAGACTAAGCGTGACCGCATGGGCCACCAGATCCCCCAGGAGAACAAGTAATGAGCGGTGCTGGAGCCCCGAAACTTAACATCGATGCCAGTGGGCTTGCAGTCACCATTGTGGTCACCAGTTGGCACCCTGAAATCACCGATGGCCTGCTTGCCGGTGCCGAACGCGCGCTTAAGGCGGCGGGAAACGACGTTTACACCGTTGTGCGAGTTCCTGGCGCGTTCGAACTGCCCCTGGCAGCGCAGTGGGCGGCCGAAGACGGAGCCGAAGCAATCATTGCCCTCGGCGTTGTGATTCGAGGCGAAACCCCACACTTTGATTATGTCTGCCAGGCAGCCACCGAGGGCTTGAACCGAATTCAGCTCGACAGCGGAGTGCCGGTCGGATTCGGGCTACTTACCGTGGACACCGAGCAGCAGGCGCTTGACCGCGCAGGTTTGGCAAATTCAAAGGAAGACAAGGGTGCCGAGGCCGTTGAGGCAGCGGTTCAAATGGCTAGACTCAGGTACTAGAGGTAAAACCTCAAAGATTACCTAGGAGACACAATGACTACTTTGGAACTCGCAACCCGCATCGTTGTGGTTTTGCACCTTATCGGTTTGGCTAGCCTTCTTGGCGGATTCCTAACCCAAATGAAAGACCTCAAGAACGGCGGCAAGATCGTGCCTGCCATGCTGCACGGTTCCTGGTTGCTGCTGGTTACCGGTTTTGCGTTGGTGGGCATGGTTGGCGCCAGCGGAACAGAGCATGTTGACAATGTTTTGCTCGCGGTCAAGAGCATTGTGATCACCGCAATCTTCTTCTTGGCTTACGGATACAACAAGAAAGACCTAACCACCAAGAAGTGGGTTGTGCCTATGATCGGCCTGCTAGCAATCGTGAACACCTGCGTTGCAGTAATCGGTGGCATCGTTCAGAGCGGTGCAGCCGCCGGCATGTAATTTTCGCAATAAAGCAATAAAGAAGCCCTCGCCGATTGGCGGGGGCTTCTTTATTTACCGGTAGGCGCTGCGAGCCAACCCAGCAATCGATTAGCGCATGAACAAAGCCGTAAGGCGCCTTGTTGTAAAGAACAGCCCAGCCGCAATCATGACCACAAAGTACAGCGCGTGCCCCGCCATTGCAAGGTTTAGGTTTCCTAACGTTAGTCCTCTAATCAACTCGACCGCCTGGTTCAGCGGTAAGGCTCGAATGATGATCTGAATCCACTCGGGGAAAACGCTGATCGGGTAGAACGTGCCACTGAACAGGAACATGGGCAACATAAAGAAGTTGATCCAGTCCATCTGATGGAAGTTCTTCATGAAGCTGGTCAGGCCCATTCCCACCGAGGCAAAGCCGAACGCGATCAGAGTCGCACCGGGAATCGCCAGCAAACCCCACCAGCTTGGAATCAAGCCCATCGGTGCCACCACCAGCATGAAGCCGATCGAATAGGTCAATCCTCTAAGTAACGCCCAGCCGATTTCGCCCAAGGCTACGTCTAGCGATCCCAGGCTGGTTGCCAGCATGGCTTGATAGATCTTGCCAAAATGCATCTTGAAGAACACGTTCCAGGTGCTGTCGTAAATAGCTCCGTTCATTGCACTGGTAGCAAGCAATGCCGGCACAATGTACTGAGCGTAGGACACTGTGTGGCCGTTGCCATCGGTGACGCCACCAATCAACTTGCCGATTCCCAAGCCAAATGCCAGCAGGTAAAAAACCGGCTCCACAAAACCGCTGATAACTACTAACCAGTTACTGCTCTTGAACGCCAAGAAGTTGCGCTCGACCAACTGTGCTGCCCGGCCTGCGTAAACCGATGACCCGAACTTCCCGGAGCGTTTTTCGGCGATGCGCACTGCCATCGATGTCGCGATTGAAGTGATCATTCGGAAAGCCTCCGTTCGAATACCGGGTAGGTGAAGGCAAGGCCGCCCACGAACATGGCAATGAAATAAGCAAAGTGAACCACCATCAGCCACACCTCGGTCGGCTGGTGAATGGTTAGAACACGACCCACGTCGGTGGAATGCCAAAGCGGTGAAATCCACCCAATCCACTGAAGGTAGAAAGGCATTTGGCTCAGTGGGTAAAAGGTTCCACTGAACAGGAACATCGGAGTAATGACGAACCGGCCAATGATCGCAAAGAATCCGTCGTCGTCTTTGATGTGCGCACTGATCGCCATCATCACGGCGGACCAACCGGCACCTGCTAACAGCGATGAAAGGATCAGCGGAAAGAAACTGGCAAGTGGAATCGCCTGAAAGGCCAGCAGGATAAGTCCGTAAGTCAGGACTGTCCATACACCGCGGATGAACGCAGCGAGATAGATTCCATTCACGATTTGACGGTTGCTGACAACAGTTCCACCGATGGCATAGAAATACTTGCTCCAGGTGAAGCCCTCCAACACGGGGAAGGTGACTTCATCGGACATTCCTTGCATTGCCGCGCTCGCAAGCAAAGCAGGAGCAACAAACTGTAGGTAGGTTACTCCCCCGATTCCGTGGCCCCCGGTGCTTTGATCAACCAGTGCACCGATTCCAATACCCACGGAAACCAGGTACAAAACCGGGTTGCCAATTCCGAAAGCAATGATTGCATCCCACCACTTGGCCATATTCTTTAGGCGGTATTCGGCAACCCGAAAGGTTCCCACGCGCATTGCGTGTCGAACATTCACCGCCTGTCCAGGAACAAACTTTAGGTCAGACATTAGTCCACCAGGCTTCGGCCGGTCAGACGAAGGAAAACGTCTTCTAGGCTGCTGCGACGAACCAGAGAGGTGACTGGCTTCAGTCCCATGGCAACGATTTTTTCCAGGGCTTCCTCACCCTTTTCGGTGTAAACCAAAATACGGTCAGGCAATACTTCGATTCGGTCTGAAATTGCCGCCAGCTGCGGTGCAGTCGATTCGTTTCTGTCTGTTCCAAAGCGAACCTCCAATACCTCTTTACTGGAGTACTCCTTAATCAGGCTGGCCGGAGTGCCCTCGGCCATAATCTTGCCTTTGTCCATTACCACTAGGCGATCGCAGAGTTGCTCCGCTTCATCCATGTAGTGAGTGGTGATAACTGTGGTCACACCGTTTTCCTTGAGTCGGAAAAGGCGGTCCCAAAGTACGTGGCGAGCCTGAGGGTCAAGGCCAGTGGTTGGTTCGTCTAGCAGCAGAATCTCTGGTTCATTGATCAGGCCTCGGGCAATCGCAAGACGGCGCTGCATACCGCCAGACATTTCCTCGACCTTGGAATTACGCTTGTCCTCTAGCTGAGCAAAGGCAAGCATTTCCTCGACCTTGGGCTTGAGGAACTTTTTGCTAAGACCAAAGTAACGCCCGTAAATGTAGAGGTTTTCCCAGGCCTTAAGTTCGCGGTCTAGCAAGTCCTTCTGAGGGACCACTCCCAGGTGAGCGCGAATTTCCGGACCCTTTAGGTTTGGGTCTTTACCAAGGATGGTGAGCTCGCCGTCGGTGCGCTTAGAAACCGCAGCGATCATTTTCATAGTGGTGGATTTGCCGGCGCCATTAGGACCAAGTATGCCGAAGGACTCACCGCGACGAACTTCAAAGTCGATGCCGTCTACCGCGCGGAATTCGCCATAG
>CAIYOE010000183.1 GCA_903927775.1 uncultured Micrococcales bacterium
CTCAAGCCTGCCTCAGCACGTCAGGAAGTTATGGGTATGACCCGTGCCTCGCTGGCGGCGCAGTCCTGGCTATCGGCCGCTTCGTTCCAGGAGACCACCCGAGTTCTCACTCAGGCAGCCCTGGACCGCAAGTCCGACAAGCTGGTTGGCCTCAAGGAGAACGTCATCATCGGAAAGCTCATCCCTGCCGGTACCGGCCTTGCCAAGTACCGCAACATCGATGTGGCTGCCACCGAAGAGGCAAAGAACGAGAAGTACCCGAACCGTATCTGGGCAACCCCAGCCAACGAGGACGTGTACGACTACGACAACGCCTTCAACCACACCGACCTCAGCTTCACCTCGATCGAGAACTACAGCGGTGACTCGGTTGGTGGAGCCGAAGAGAACTAAGAATCATTTGACCCGTCGGAGCGTGTTGCGCTACGCTTGATGTCAGTGTGTGCTAGGCACACTGGACGTACCGCGTTAGCGTAGATCGCTCCGGCGGGTTACCCCAAAAAGATTTGGTTGTACTTTGTTTCGCACGAAGCAAATACACCGATGCTTGCAAGCAATAATCCGAGCCAAATGGCTCGGCCTCTAACAAGGAGAAGTAGTGCCAACAATTCAGCAGTTGGTCCGCAAGGGACGCACGGCTAAGGTCAGCAAGACCAAGACCCCTGCGCTTAAGGCCAGCCCACAGCGCCGCGGTGTCTGCACCCGTGTGTACACCACCACCCCAAAGAAGCCAAACTCGGCTCTTCGTAAGGTGGCTCGTGTCAAGCTCAGCAACGGTATCGAAGTTACCGCCTACATCCCGGGCGAGGGTCACAACCTGCAGGAGCACTCGATGGTGCTCGTTCGCGGTGGTCGTGTTAAGGACCTCCCTGGTGTTCGCTACAAGATCGTCCGCGGTGCACTCGACACCCAGGCAGTTAAGAACCGTAAGCAGGCTCGTAGCCAGTACGGTGCAAAGAAGGGTAAGTAATGCCTCGTAAAGGTCCAGTTTCCAAGCGCCCTGTAGTAGCCGACCCGGTCTACAGCTCGCCTGTTGTTTCCCAGCTCGTAAACAAGATCCTGCTCGACGGCAAGAAGTCGCTCGCTCAGCAGATCGTTTACGGTGCACTCGACGGTGCTTCCACCAAGTCGGGTAACGATGCAGTTTCGCTGCTCAAGAAGGCACTCGACAACATCCGTCCAACCGTTGAGGTTCGTTCGCGTCGTGTTGGTGGCTCCACCTACCAGGTTCCAGTTGAGGTTAAGGCGCACCGCGCCAACACCCTGGCTATGCGCTGGTTGGTTTCGTACGCCAAGGCTCGTCGTGAGAAGACCATGACCGACCGCCTGATGAACGAGATTCTCGACGCATCGAACGGCCTCGGCGCCGCTGTAAAGCGCCGCGAGGACACCCACAAGATGGCCGAGTCCAACAAGGCATTCGCTCACTACCGCTGGTAGCAGCTTAGGCATCCGCCTGTTAACCTCTGGTTTAGCAGGCGGATGTATCTATTTCCATAGACACTTCAAACCTACGGAGGAACCGTGGCACAAGACGTGCTCACCGACCTGCACAAGGTTCGCAACATCGGCATCATGGCTCACATCGACGCCGGTAAGACCACCACCACCGAGCGAATTTTGTTCTACACC
>CAIYOE010000184.1 GCA_903927775.1 uncultured Micrococcales bacterium
CCCAGACTGGCAGCCACTTGTCTTGGATGGCTGAAACGTCGTAGGCGTTTTCTTCGGCTGGCGAATTGTTCATTTACTCACTTGTTTCTAGTTGCAGAATTCAATGCAAAAACTACGGTTTAGCCATAACTGAACTGGCTACTCTCCAAGCAATAAGGTTACCAAGCAACTGCCCAAGGGTCTGGCGCATTAAGCACTGCTAGCAGGGCGCGAGCCTTGAGCTTGGTTTCTTCGAGTTCGGCTAGAGGATCGGAATCGATGGTGATGCCTCCGCCAACACCGATTGTCACCGAATTGCCGCGGAACACCAGGGTACGAATCACCATCGCCAAGTCGAAACTGCCATCGTTGCCTAAATAACCAAGAGCGCCCGAATACTTGCCTCTTGGCGCTCCCTCTAAGTCATCGATGATTTGCATTGCCCGAATCTTTGGTGCGCCGGTCATTGAACCACCCGGGAAAGCGCTGGCGATAGCTTGTTCCGCCCCAACGCCATTCAAAATTCTTGACTCAACAGTAGAAACCAATTGGTGCACGGTCGCGTATTGCTCAACCTGAAAAAGCTTGGGGACCGAAACGCTCTCTGGCATCGAAACCCTGGCCAGGTCATTTCGCATTAGGTCCACGATCATCAGGTTTTCGGCGCGTTCCTTATGGTCGGCTGCTAAGTCCTGGGCTATCTGTGCGTCTGAAACCGGGTCGGCACTGCGCGGCCTGGTCCCCTTAATTGGTCTCGTGGAGAGTTTTCCACTCGTATCCAGGCTCAGAAATTGCTCCGGTGAACTGGATACCAGCGCAAACTCCGATGTTTTCAAGTACGTGGAATAGGGAGCCGGATTGGACTCCCGGAGCCGCAAAAACGTCTCGAGTGGATCGTGCTCATGGGTCAACTCAATCTGATTGGTTAGGCAGATTTGATAGACATCACCAGCTTGGATGTGCTTTTGGGAGCGCCGAATTAGCTCTAGATACTCGTTTGCGTCATGGCGAAGTCCCTTGGGCACGGCGGCGGATTTGGCCGCATTTCTTTGCCTATAGCCACTAGCTTGCCCGCCCGAAATAGAGAGCCGAAGCAGGACTGCTCTTACCCATTCCGCAAAACGTTCTGCGGTGTCAAAGTGCCCGATTAGATAAATTCGTTTGTTGTCGTGGTCGAAAACCAGTGATTCTCTAGCTTCTAACCAGTTTCCATCAGGTATTTCGGTTGGCTCCGCGGTGTAGTCGAATGAACCTATAAAACCCGGGCGGAAAGTGAACGGCAACTCGTCTTGGCTTAGCTGGCCCCATTCGCTGCGGTCGGCGAGCTCTTGATATGCCTGCTGGGTGCTCAGCAACTGGTTCTTATAAGAATGGCCCATGACCGTATAACGCTCGGTTGGATGGTGCTCGCGATCCAGCCAAAAGGCGTTCTCGTCGCCCGCATATAAGGTGATAAAAACATCGGCGGGATGAATCCAACTTCGCATCAAAAAACTAAACAGCTTCAGTGAACCCACCTCTTTTCCTCATGTTTTGGCCTTTGGTTTTTGAGCCGATTTTTTGCCAATAACCTATAGGTTAAGCGCAACCAAGCGTGGCAGAAAATCCGGGGAGAAAAATGTTAGAGGGCAATTTCTTGCGCTTCGACTCCGGCGCGCTTGTTGCCTGCAACGAGTCAGTAGACGAAGTTTGTCTGGCCGCAGCTGATTCTTGGTTGGTAGAAGACGGCCGTTCGCGCAGCCTTAAGTCGCATTTTGATCGCTTTGCCAAGTGGGCGACCGCTGCGGATTCAGCAATAGTCGCTTCGCTTCCTGCCTTCTTTGAACAGGTGCGACAAGCAATTCCAATGACTGGTCGCTGGTTCCCCCGCATCGAACTGCACCTGCCGAACCACGCGGAATTGCCAGCTCGACCATCGCTGTATCTTCGTCTTAGGCAGGCGCCGGAGCAACTTGATGGCATCACTCTTTGGACCCTAGACGAACCAGACCCTCGGGTCTCGCCAACCGTAAAGGGTCCCGACCTGAGTTTAGGTTTTCAGCTTCGGCGCAAGGCCATTGTTCACAACGCCGAAGAAGCGGTTTTGCTTTCGGCCGATGGAATCGTAGAAGAAGGCGCTCTGAGCGCATTGGTTTGGTGGCGCGGAGACGTGCTTTGCGCGCCCGACCACAGCGTTCCCTGGCTGGATAGCGTCACTAGGCAAGAAGTTTTTGCCCTGGCCACCGGCATGGGTTTCAAGACTCGCCTAGAGCGAGTTCGCCCGGCCGATCTGGTGGGACTAGAGATTTGGGCGCTCAGCTCGCTGCACGGTATTCGCCTGGTAACCGAATGGGTGAATCTAGGCAGCCCGGTTGGTGCGGCACGGCACATCGATGCGTTTCAAAAGCGCCTGAGAATGCTGGCCGCTCAGATACGCTAAACCCATGTGCGGGCGTTTTGTAGTTGCTAAGACCAGTGGCCAGATAGCCACCATTTTCGAAGCCGATGAGGTTATCGACGAAGTACCGCCCAGTTACAACGTGGCTCCGACCAATCGCGTCACTATTGTGGTGGATCGCGCGTTCGAAAAAGACCTGGATGGCTCACCCATCGGTGAAATCAGCCGAGAACTGCACTCTGCAAGGTGGGGATTGGTGCCGCGCTGGAGCAAAAGCCCAGCCGAGGGCGCTCCCCTCATCAATGCCCGCATCGAGACGGTGCTAGAAAAACCCTCGTTCAAGGATTCGGTGGTTCGTCGCAGGTGTTTGGTTCCTGCCTCTGGCTATTACGAATGGGTGGTCGATGCGGCCGGTAATAAGCAACCTTTTTATGTGAACGCCGGCACCGATGGAGTGTTCGGATTCGCCGGTTTATTCGAATGGTGGGCGGATCCCGCTAAGGCCGCCAATGATCCAACGCGATGGCTGCTTTCGACCACCATTTTGACCAAGCCATCCGCACCAGAGTTGGCGCACCTACACGAGCGCAACCCCGTGTTCCTCAGCGGCGACACCCTGGATGTTTGGCTGGATTCCTCGATTGAAGGCGACCCGGAGCTGCTGCACGCCATTGGCCTAGACAGCGATGTGGTGGCTGGCGACGCGCTGTTCCACAAAGTAGGTGCCGAGGTGGGCAAGGTTTCTTCTAGCGGTAGTGAGCTAATCAGAGCGATCTAGGCCGTTTTGTGTGGCTGTTACTACAACCTTCAACCACTGCCTGAACCAACAATTTGCAATGTCAGTGCCCCTGCATAGACTCTTAACATTCGAACATTTGTTCGAATAACAGAGGCGAGCAGCGCTGGGTTTTCACCCCTCCGCGCTCAAGAAAAGGGGCAAAATGACTCGGGTAGATGAGGCCGTTACGGTCTCTGTTAACCAGAACGGCGAACCCATCGGGTTTCGCTGGCGCGACCAGTGTTTTCTGGTCATGAATCGTCCGGTGCGTTGGTTTGCGCGCAAAGAGTGGTGGGTGGAATCCGCTCGGGTACAGCGGGGCATCGGTGCCGGTGTCTTAGAAACCGAAATGTGGCGGCTATCTGCCAACTGCCAAGACCAGGTAATGCAGTTCGAGCTAGTTCACCAGGCAATCAGCAACCGCTGGCAACTGGTTCGCGTTTTCGGCAACTAAAGGCGTTCACGCAGAGGCTCCTATTCATGCACCAGTTCACACACCTTCACGTGGCATCGGCCTATTCCGGGCACTACGGAGTTACCCGCCCCGAGTACCTGGCAGAGGCTGCGGCCGCCATGGGCGCAACCGCACTCGCCATCACCGACCGCAACGGTCTGTATGGCGCGGTTAAGCACATCGGTGCTTGTTTACAACTGGGAATAGATCCAATAGTTGGGGTGGATCTAGCCGTGCTAGACGAAACCGCGAAACCAATCGGCAGGGTCACCGTGCTGGCCCACGGCAACAACCGGGGTGCCGGTTGGGCAACGCTGTGCAAATTGGTCTCGGTAGCGCAGCAACACGGCAAAAAACAACCCCCGGGGCTCACCATTACACAGCTGGCGGCGCTGATCCAACAGGGCGACTCCGAAACCGGCTACGTGGCAACTGCAACCGCGGTGCTCTCGCCAGACAACCCGTTTGGGCAACTGGCCCTCACCAGCAATCGAACCGCGGCCCTAAACGCACTAGCCGACTGGAGTCGGCACTTTGTGGCACCGGGGTCGCTGGCGATAGAGATAGTTAGCCTACTTACCGAACCTGGCAGCACCTGGTCAACCGTGCAAGCCACTCGGTTGGTAGATTTGGCCGATCACCTGGGCATCCCGGCAGTTCTAACCAACGCCGTGCGCTATCTCTCACCCGACGACGCCCTAACAGCCGACGTCCTAGATGCAGCGCGCCACCTAGAGCCGCTTGGCATGTTCGAACCGCAACCCAACGCCCAGGCTTGGCTCAAGACCCACGGCCAAATGCTAGAGGTGGCTCAAGAGATTTGCCGCGAATACAAACGTGCGCAGAAACTATTAGATGTGACCGCCGCCCTGGCCACCCGC
>CAIYOE010000185.1 GCA_903927775.1 uncultured Micrococcales bacterium
ATGCTGATCGACGATAACCAGCCCGTCCACCGTTTCGGCAACGATATAGGTTTTGTGCAGCTGGCAGCATGAATCCATTAGAGTCACGGTCTTCAATCCTCGCTGTTTAGAGCGATTGGGTTGTTGATAAAACCAGTTTCCTCAATAAACACATTCAGGGATCGGAATCCGAAGCAAAAAGGCTCGGTTTGGTAACAAATACGCACCAAAATGGCAAGTAAACGATTGATTCGCTCGCATAAGGCCTTTTTTTATGGCAAAATCGTTGTATGTCGCGAGTGCTCAGAACAAAAACCAGTCAACTTGATGAAGTTAGCAAGTCGATAATCGAGCAACTCCAACATGATGGCCGCAAGTCTTATGCGGAAATTGGCAAAGCGGTTGGTCTGTCGGAAGCCGCTGTCCGCCAGCGAGTTCAAAAACTAACCGACTCCGGCGTAATGCAGGTTGTAGCGGTAACGGACCCAATGCAACTTGGCTTTTATCGACAGGCAATGATTGGTGTGCGTTGCGGAGGCGACACGCGAGACATTGCGGAACAACTCGCCAACCTGCCGGCCGTGGACTACGTGGTTCTAACCGCTGGAAGTTTTGACATTTTGGTTGAGGTGGTTTGCGAGAACGACGAGGATCTCATAAACCTCCTAAACGAAAAAATCCGGACACTGCCCGGAGTGACTTCGACAGAGACATTCGTCTATCTCAAGTTGCATAAGCAGTTCTACAACTGGGGAACCAGATAGGTCTTCCCAAAATTAATCAAAGTAAAGAGTGATACCAATGGCAACCAAGGAAAGCCAAGCAGGAAAGCTTGTGCGAGGACTAGCGTCCAAGCTCAAGGCTCCGGTAAAACCGGCCATCGCAGCAGCAGACCGCGCCACCCCAATCGCGGACGCCCGGAAGGCAGGCCGCGAGATAACCAAAGCAATGTTGGAGAATGCCGCCAAAGACAACCTGTTTTTGCACTTCACCAATCACGCACAGTTCCCAAAGGGAAAAATTCCTATCATCGTCAAAGCAGAAGGGCACCACTTCTGGGACATCGATGGAAATAAGTACTTCGACGGAATCAGCAGCCTATTTAGCGTGAACATCGGACACGGCCGAGAGCGCCTTGCGGAGGCAGCGGCAAAACAGATGAAGCAGCTGGACTATTTCCCTATCTGGTCCCACGCCCACCCGACCTCTATCGAGTTGAGCGAGCGAATCTTGTCTTACGCGCCTAAGAATCTGACTCGTGTGTTTTTCACCACTGGTGGCGGCGAGGCTAATGAGACAGCCTGGAAGCTTGCCAAGCAGTACTTCAAACTCATGGGCAAGCCAACCAAGCACAAGGTGATCAGCCGCGCAGTTGCCTATCACGGTACCTCGCACGGTGCGCTATCCATGACCGGAATCCCTGCCATGAAGAAGCAGTTTGAGCCACTGGTGCCAAGCACGTTCCGCGTTCCGAACACCAACTGGTATCGCGCACCAGAGGAGTTCGAAACCGAAGAGGCTTTCACCAACTGGGCCGCAGATCGACTCGAAGAAATGATTCTTTTCGAAGACCCAGATACTGTTGCGGCGTTTATTTTTGAGCCTGTCCAGAACTCTGGTGGCTGCTTCACAGCGCCGAACAGTTACTTTAAGAAGATCCGTGAGATCTGCGACAAGTACGACGTGCTGCTGATTGCAGACGAAACCATCGATGGTTTTGGACGCACCGGTGCCATGTTCGCAAGCGAGCGATACGAGATCGAACCAGACATGTTGGTTTGCGCAAAGGGCTTGACTAGCGCCTACGCACCTCTGGGAGCGTTATTGCTTGCGGAGAAACTGTTTGAACCATTCAAGAAGGGCGCGCTCTTCCCTCACGGTTACACCTACGGTGGACACCCGGTAAGTTGCGCGGTGGCTCTTGAAAACCTAAATGTCTTTGACGAGGAAGACCTGGTTGGAAACGTTCGCAGAAACGAAGGCGCCTTCAAGGAAACTTTGGAGAAACTGCGAGACCTACCGATTGTTGGAGACGTTCGAGGTGTGGGTTATTTCTGGGCCATCGAGCTAGTCAAGAACAAGCAAACCAAGGAAACCTTCAACGACAAGGAGGCCGACCGTCTGCTTCGCGGAATTCTGAGCCACCGCATGTTCGAAGAAGGGCTTTACTGCCGCTCCGACGACCGTGGCGACCCTGTGGTTCAGTTGGCTCCGCCGCTGACCATTGGCCCGGACCAGTTCACCGAGATCGAACAGATTCTTCGCGGATGTCTGATCGAGGCTCACCGCGAGATGTAGTTCTTGTGGTAAAAAAGTTGCCCCCGCCAGACGGCGGGGGCAACTTTTTTGCAGCTCGGCACTAAGACAAAATGTCTTTTGCCATCTGGTCGTTCTGGTTCTTCTGGAAAACGGAGAGCAAGTAACCCAGAACAAGTGCGGCGAATGGCGCTAGAACCAGCACCCATCCAAGTGGGCTCAGAAGCCAGGCACTGTCTGGAGCACCAGGGTCGACCCCGGCAGGCGCGGTGCCTGCCAACAGGTTGAAACGGCTCATGAGCAGGTATTCGCCCACTGCAAGCCCCAGAGCAGCCACGATAGGTGCCACTTTGCCCTGCCAAACGTTTGCACCAGCGTTTTTCATAAAGTAGACCACAACGGCGATGCTCACCAAGATTTCAACCAGGATGATTGCGATGGCGGTCACAGCGGACATCCAGAAGAACAGGTTCAAAACTGGGTCCAGATTGGCCACCGCGAAAACGATGATCACGAGTGCAGCGATTACAGAAGTGAGTAAGGCTCCGGCCTGAGGCGCACCTCGGCCATTGACCTTACCGAACACGGCTGGTAGTACGCCTCCGCGTCCCATGGCAAAGAAGTAGCGACTAGAAGCGTTTTGGAAGGCTAGTAGCCCGGCGAACAGACTTGAAACCACCAACCAGCTCATTACCTGGGACATCCAAGTGCCTACATATTGGTCTGCAAGGGCAAAGAGCACTCCGGCAGGGTTGGAAAGTGCGGCATCTGGGCCACCCGAGTTTGCCACCACGTAGTCGGCTACCTTGGACGAACCCATTCCGGTAACCATTGCGAATGAAACCAGAGCGAACAAAGCGGTAATGATTCCAATTGCCAAGTAGGTAGCGCGTGGAACGGTGCGCTTAGGGTCTTTGGACTCCTCACCGTAGATTGCGGTTGCTTCGAAGCCGATGAAAGATGCGAAGGCAAAAGCAATCGCGATTCCCGCACCGCCGCCGAATCCACCGACAAAAATGTTCTGAAGGCTAAACGATGCGCCAAAGTTGAGCCCTTCCGGCCCGCCGTTAGCAAGAATCGCAATTCCCGTGATGAGCAGCGAAAGCAACTCGAGGATCATCAGTGTTCCTAGAACTTTGGCACCCACGTCAACGCTCAGCAATGAAAGGCCGGTCACCAAAATCCAGGCAATCGCACACCAGACGTACCATGGAAGATTTACTCCAATGCTGGCGAATTGGCCGGCGGCGAGTCCGCCAAAAAATCCATAGATCGCCAACTGGATTGTCACGTAGCCCACGATCGAAACAAATGCCGAGCCCACTCCCGCGTGCTTGCCCAATCCCCGACCCACGTAGGCGAAGAACGCACCGGCGTTAGTCACCTGATTGCTCATGGTGCTAAAACCAACGCTAAAAATCAACAGTGTGATACCTACGGCAAGGTACGCCCCAGGTGCCGCAGCCAGGTTTCCGGCCAACATAGCCACCGGCACTGCTCCGGTCATTCCAACCAGCGGTGCTGCCGCTGCTACTACAAAGAAAACGATGCCCAGAACGCCAAGCTTGCCTTTGGCCAGCGAGGTGTCGGTTTGCGCGCTATCAGACATGTGCTGATCTCCTCATTGAGTTTTAGTGCAGAAAAAGTCGTTCACATCCAAACGACCTACTTCATAGAATGGCTGAAACTTATGCCTTGGTGTACCGTTTGAAACGCATTCTTTGCGTATGTAGTGAAATCGTTATAAGTCTGAATGAGTGGACTTTGTTCGGACACAAATGATTCGGTAATCTGAAACCATGAGCGAACTCAAAGGATTTATGGCACCCCGCACACCGAGCGGTGCAAGCGCAATCATCCCTGAAATGCCCTGGTTTTACAGTGGCACATTGTTGACGGTTGAGTACCTCACCGATCCGGCGAACGTGCGCGCAATCTTGCCTCCAGAGCTCGAACTGGCCGATGAACACCCGGGGGCCGTTGCTTTTATCTGGGCAGACTGGCAATCCTGCAGCACCAACAAAGCAGAACTTCTAGAC
This sequence comes from uncultured Micrococcales bacterium, assembly GCA_903927775.1. Classification (GTDB taxonomy): domain Bacteria; phylum Actinomycetota; class Actinomycetes; order Actinomycetales; family Microbacteriaceae; genus Rhodoluna. The sequence goes on from CAIYOE010000185.1 coordinate 4,275, forward strand.
CCAATTCGCTCCCAGTACCTCGAAGCTTTTGTTGTAGTTCGATGCAAATACGAGGGCGTCACATACAGCCGTTGTGTCGCCATTTGGGTGACCAAAGACTTTGCCATCGCGCGCGGATGGTTCCAGGGCTACCC
>CAIYOE010000186.1 GCA_903927775.1 uncultured Micrococcales bacterium
AGCTGCGGAATGACCACTGAGTGATATCTGCGGCCCACCAAACCGGCAGGGGTCAGTAGATCCACCGTTTGCCCAGCTTGGTATTTGAAAGAGAGCGAGTCTTCGGGTAGCGCCTGGTCTAACTGGGCAGCGATGAATGCCAGTTTGTCTTGACCCGAACTCTTGGATTCACTGCCCGATCGCAACCCAGGATTGCGCTCCACAAAGCGGTTGGCTGCGGCAAAGAGCGAAACCACTGCGTCGAGGTTGCGGTTTGCCTGCATTGCGACCTCGCCGATTCCACGGCTCAGTTCACTCCAGCGCACCGCCAACTTGGATGAATCCCAGATGTGCCACAAGAGGTCTTCGATCGACTGATTCGGATCCTTGGCGATACCGCGAGCTACCTCGAGGTCTTTGAGGAACTTGCGAACCTTGCGTGCCTCTGGACCTCGAAGGGTTTCGGCGGAGTTTGGGTTGGCAAACAGATCAACTAGCAGGTCGTCTGAGTTCAAGAGCATCGGACTAGCCACGGACGACTCGGCATCCTGGCTTTCTTCGCCCGCGATCGAACCCGAATCGGCCTCACCCGCCGCAGCCTCGCGACGCAGGTTCTTGCGCAACCGGCGCATGCCAATGGTGTCGAGTCCGCAGTAAGGCGAGGTCAAAAGGCGTTCGGCGGTTTCTGGCGTGACCATACGCCCAGTGCAAGCCACCACGGCAACTTCAAGTAGTTCACGCGCAGCAAATTCATCGCGCAAGGCAGTCTGCGCACCAACAATTCGAACCGGAACGCTCTCGGCTGCCAGAGCTCTTTCCAGCTGCTCTAAAACCCCGCGGGTTCGGGCAACGATTGCAATCTGGTTCCACGCCACACCTTTTTCAAGATGCAGTCTGCGCAACTGATTAGCAATCCAGTCGAGTTCACCCTGGCCGTTAGTGAATACCTTGACCACCAGGTTTTCGACCGGACCGCCACCCACCTCTAGTTGCGATTCGGTCGGGGCTTCCGCTGCCCAAGACTTGAGGTGCACCTGGCGTTGCCCGCCCGCGCCTTCGGCTGCGATCAAACCAGAAACCCGGTTCATCACTCGGCCAAGACCGGCTGGCTTTCCCCACGGGTCGTCTACAAATGGCACAACTTGGCTCTCGCCACCGCGCGCGGCAGCAACCTCGCGCGCCAGCTGGGTCATGATTCGGGGGTCTGCCTGACGGAAACCCAGGGTGCTGGAATCTGGGTCTCCAAAAACGCCGAGACCCGTCAACGGACCAACCATGGCTTTGATCAAACGGGCCACCGATGGAGTGAGCTCCTGGGCGTCGTCTATCAGAATGGTTTTGAAATCGTGCAGGCTGTGAATCGGGTTTTCGCCCAAGAGCTCAACCGCGCGATTCACCAGCGATGGCGCATCGAACCGGCCCTCGAACTCCGGAGTCAACAACAGTTGTTCGTACATGTAAAAAACGTGACTGGCGGCAGCCCATTCCGGGTGCGAACGGTCCAACTCAAAGAGCGCGGCCGAATCCAAACCCAACTCTTGGCAAGTGGCGATCAGATCGCGAAGCTCGGCCCGAAACCCAGCCAAACCGCGAGTCACCTGATTGATGTGAGCCGGCCAACTGCCTACCTCTTGGGTGAACTCGTGTTCGTGCAGCAACCGAGTGAAAATGCGATCCTGTTCGGCACCCGAAATCAGTTCGGGAGCCCGCAAACCATTCGCCAGCGCGTGAGCCCGAACCACGCTAAAAGCCACCGAACTGGCGGTGCGAGCCAAAGAGCCCTCAACCGCAGAATCCGAATCAGAACCACCCGAAACACCGGCCCCACCCGAGACACCAGCGTCACACGACACGCCCTCGCCCCCAGCGGCCAGAGCCAAAGCCAGTGCATCTCGCAAGCGCGCAGCCGATTCACGCGAAGCCGCCAAAACCAGAATCTGCTCGGGCGCAACGCCGTGACGGCGAACCAAGTCCACAAAGCGCTGGATCAAAACCGAAGTTTTACCGGTTCCGGGAGCACCATAAACCTCGACCACGCGCCCAGGAGCGTGCGCAAAACTGGCCACCGCCTGCCCACCAACGAACTCAACCGACTCGGCA
>CAIYOE010000187.1 GCA_903927775.1 uncultured Micrococcales bacterium
AGGTCAAGTGCGGCCTGTCGATCTGGTTTTGCCAGCAGTTGGGTACGGTCAATTCGTGCGTTAGTTACCGGAGCGTGAGGCATTGCCGAGAGTTCGGCGAGCTTGGTCAACACTTCGATCACCGAAACATCGAGCACCGGGTCCTTGGACTCAAGGCCGGCAAAGTAACCTTCGATTTGAGCGGTCACGGATCTCAACTCCGCTGCAACTCGCCCTTCGGCAGCAGGAACAGCCTTCTCGTGTCGGCTGATCGCACCGATTACATCTAGCCAAGCCTCGTGACTGCGGGTCAGCAAGCCGTTTAGACCGAGCGCTGCGAATCTGCTGGCTACTTCATCCAGGGTTTGCCTTCTAGGAGACAGGACCAGAACTTTGCGGTTATCAAAAGCTAGGTTTGCCAGCAAATTGACGACGGTCTGGGTGTAACCGCAGCCAGGCAGGGTCTCCACAGCAAAACTCTGACCTTCCAGCGCCCGAGCAACCACACGCTTTTGAGTTTCATCCGCCGCGACAACCGAGAGGATAGCTTGGGCTGACAATGGTCTTAGTTCAGCGCCTTGGTCTCCATCTGCGATTCTGTTCAGAAGAGGGACATCGATGCTGGTTATGTCAGCCAGCATTTCGGTGGGAACAGTGGTGAAGTTGCCAATAGCCAAAATTCGCTTCGAATCAAGGCTGCCGGCAGCCCCAACCAGATTGCTCAAATAGTCCATAACCGCGATGGGGACCAGGTCGCCTTGCGAGCCCAGAAGGTTCAGCAGGTCTTGTGGGTTCAGTTTTACGCCGTAGCAAATCTCAAGGCTGGTGGCCAATGCCGGGTTTACTTTTGCCGTTCCAGCAATGAGGATTTCGTAGTCGTCGGCCTTGCGAATCAACTGGACCGGCCACATTAGGATTGGCATTTTCAGGTCGAAACCATCGGCCTCCAGCGAGACCAGGCCGCCCACCATAAAACAGGTTTCAATTCCAAAATGCTCAGAAAGCTGGTGTGTTTTTGCATCGATGCGCTTAGCTGCACTGAGTGCTCGAGAATAAGCGAGGGGGTCCCGAACCAGATTGAAAAGCAAGCCGGAACCAGCCCCAATGAACTGCGCGAAACCCCCGGGATGTGCGCGTTCGAGATCGATCTGACTGAATCCATCGAACTCGTAGTTAAGAAGCGGATTTGTGACACCGATTGCCTGAATCTGGGCACGCCATGCGTCCCAAGCCTGACGGTTTGGCACAGCTGGGATGACGTTATCGTTCACGGAGTTAAGACTAACTTTTAAGCACCCGTGCGATGGGTAGGCGGGACTGGTGTTTATTCGTCTTGGCACCGCGGTTTCGAAGGTGCGTCTGGGCGAATACAATTTAGTCTGCGGCTCCATAGCTCAGCGGATAGAGCGGCGGTTTCCTAAACCGTGCGCCCGGGTTCGATTCCCGGTGGGGCCACGCATGGGAATGTCGGTGGGACCACGTAATTGAATGTCGGTGGGGGCACCTACGCTCGTGGGTGATGGCGGGTTCAGCCACCTATAGGCAGTCTTGGGGAGATAAAATGCAGGGCATCGGTTGCTCGGTTCTGATTTTGTTGTTTTTACTGATTCTTGTTTTTCAGTGGATTGTGCAAAATCCTTGGTCACTTTTTGTCATAGCAGCAGCTATTGCGTTGAGCGTGTTCATTTACAGGGAAAACAAGGCTGCGAAAAAGATCAAGGACCGCGAGGGACATTCCAAGCACGCGGCACAGGTAGAGCGGCTTGCCCAGAGTCTGCGTGCCAGCTGGTACCCACCGATGGCGTTGCGACCAGGTGAAATAGTCATTTACCACCTTAGGCAAGTAGGCCTCGACGAATACCGCAGCAACGGTTCGACCTACACAGGCACCACCAATGGTTTTAGTTTTCGAGTGACAAAGAACGTTCGATACAACACCAGTGTTAGCCAAGGAAACATCACCAAGAAACCCGAAATTCTTCAAACAGTAGATACCGGCTCGGCCACGTTTACCAATCAAAGAGTGATTTACACCGGTGAAAAATACACCCGGGAGTGGAACTTCGACAAACTTCTGAACGCCGAATCCGGCCCAAACGGATCCTGGGTGAGGTTTGCGGTGAGCAACCGGCAAACCGTTAGCGGACTCAGAGTGTCAAACTACTCGGATATTCTGCCAGGCATGTTAGCTGCAATCGCCTACGAATGGTTTGAAAAAGGCGAGAGCGCCGCGAGCAAGTTCGCAATGGAAACAGCGGGGCGGATTCGCTCAATTGCAGCCGGCGGGCCAGACGACTCAGAGCTACCAGCCAACCGCCCGAATTACTAATACTGGGTATTGGTGTCAGGATGCCCTGGCGGGTCGATGGCGTCTGCCAGCGAACCATCGGCGGGTGCCAAAACAGTTGGCTGGGGCTTGGATGGCTGTGCCAGCCACACGATGAATAAAATGCCAACAACGATCGCCGCAAGTCCGCTGAGCAAGAACAATAATCCAGCTAACACAAACTGCGACCAGTCGATATTTCCTGATTCGAATTTGCCAGCTTGACTAATCAGAGCGGGAACCCCGGCAACAACAGCCATAAGGCCCAGCACAGCTGGAATCGCGTATAGCCAAATGCGTTTCAGCGAATAACCAGCGTCGCGCAGGCGTCGAACAAATAGCCCAAGGCTCGGCAAAAAAGTTGCCAAATTCCAGATGTTTCCAAGGAGATTGAACTGTGACTGCCCCGAGACATAGTTCATTCCCAGCCTTAGCTGATTGCCAACCGCGTTATCGATCATCCCCAAAACAGTGGACACAATCGCACTGAAGAGAACCCAGTACCAGTATTCCGATCGCGATGCCACGCCACGGAAGTTGACATAGTTTTTGAAGCCGCTCGTTATGGCCTGAGTAAAGTTCACGGTTTTCCCCTCTTGGTTTCCTGCCCCAAGTAAAGCATTAAATTGAAAACCCCAAGAGTTTCCTCTTGGGGTTTTCGGTAAAAACTAGATTATCGACAGATGTCTTGGCCGAATTAGCGACGTAGCCCAAGGCGCTCGATCAACGCACGGTAACGTGCGATGTCTACACCCTGTAGGTAGCCGAGTAGACGGCGACGCTGACCAACCATAAGTAGCAAACCACGACGACTGTGGTGGTCGTGCTTGTGCTCCTTTAGGTGCTCGGTTAGGTCCTTGATGCGCTTGCTTAGAACAGCGATCTGCACCTCTGGGGAACCGGTGTCACCTGGGTGGGTTGCGTACTCTTCAATAATGCTGGTCTTCACCTGTGGGTCAAGTGCCATAGTTTCAGTTCCTCTCGAGGTAGCTGCGCGGCGTCTCTAACCCGATGTTAGAAACTCTCTTATTCCGCGGCCGATACACGGCAACCTGTCGAGTCTAGACGAAAGATAGCGTTAAAGCCAGTCAGAGCCCAATATTTACAACGTTGGCTTTACGCTCTGCCGACTGATCATCGATGGTTGGCATTGGTAGTTCGGCCTCTACATAACGGTTGCCTTTGGCAAAACTCTTACTTGGCAAGACCATCAACACCGTAAAGATCAAAATCATCAAAATGGCAGATACGGCCCCGAACAGAATCAACATCAAAAGGTCATTTGGAACAACCATTGCCCCCGGAACACCCAAGTTCGGCACTTGGGCAAAACGACCGGCGGCTACTGTGATGAGTGTCACCGGAATCAGCCAAAAAACAAGAACCTTTGCTGTTTTTCCGCTGTCGTGTAGGCGTCGAACCGAAACGGCCGTCAGCGGCAGAATCAAAAAGACGGTTGCTGCAAGCTCTACCGGGGAGAAAAACGGGTCGTTCAGCGCTCCGAAAATCGGCGCTAAAGCCGAATCCGCGACAGCCGCCACCCCAAGAACCAAAGCCGATAGAGCAACGAAGTACCAGTGCTCCGCCCTGTTCGACGCACCCTTGAAGTTCAAAGCGTTTTTGAAGCCCAGACGTATAGAGTCACGAAAATTCATTTTTGCTCCTTGAGGCGATCAAACTGACCTACGCCAATTATGTCTCAATCAAAAAACCCCACAGGCCAGTAGAGACACGGTGGGGATTTTCGGATGAAATTTTGGTGAACTACTAGTCGTCGCCGCCGTTGTCGTCGCCGTTACTAAAGTTCGGTCCACCGGGGTTGTTAGCATTCGAACCCTGGTTGCTGCGATTGTGCTTACCACTGTGGTGTTCACCGCTATCGTCTCCGCCACCACCGAATGAAACCGTTGGTGGAACCGCAATGGTTTTTGGCGTCGAACTTGGAGCTGGAGCAGGCGCTGGAGCCTGCGAAGACGAACTAGATGGTGCAGCGGAGGAACCCGCATCGCTGGTTGGCTGTCCCTGGCTAGCAGAGCTACCAGGCGCTGGCGCTGTTCCGGTATCCACGGGTAAAGGCTGAGCTGAATCCGATGCTGTGGGCGCAGGGACGGGAGAGTCGGTTGGGTTGACAACGGGTGATCCGTTATCTACGACGGTTTGAGTTGATGGCAGTTGGTCGGAGACCGGGCTACCCTGAGCGTTGACAGCGAATGCGGCGCCACCGAGTAAACCACCGGCGACAATGAGTGCGGTGGTGACTAGTCCGGTTGCCTTGACTTTGCCGGTGTTCTTCAGTTCCTTTTCGAACTCGTAAGGGTTCTCTGGTTCTGGATACAACTGGTCTTTCATTTTGCGCTCCCGTAGGTTGCCACTTTGGCTTCTAAATAAAACCTTGCCATCGATGTCTGGGCGAAACCACCAATTTACCTGTGAGTTAACTGGGAATATTGGGGTCAGATCGGTTAGCTGTCCAGGTCCAAAATGCCTTGGATTTTGTCGCAGTCGGCCTGGATTGCAGCGATCAAAGTTTCGACACCCGAGAACTTCACAGATGGCCGAACGAATGCCACGTACTCGATTGTCACTTCTTTGTCGTAGAGATCCAGGTCCTTACGATTCAGAACGTGGGCCTCCATAAGTCGAGGCACCGCTTGAATGGTGTCGTTAATCCCAATCGATAAAGCTGCGGGATGCCTCACTCCATCGCTGTAAAGCCAACCCGCGTAAACTCCATCCAGGGGCAGGTAGCCTTCGGAGCTGCGAGACATGTTGGCGGTTGGAAACCCAAGTTGCCGCCCAAGTTTAAGACCGTGCTCTACAAGACCTGTGGTTTCGTGACGGCGGCCGAGCAAACTGGCCACGCGTTCAACTTTGCCCGCATCCAGGATCTCTCGAACCAGGCTGGAAGAAACTTTCTCGCCGTCGACCAGAACGGGCGGAACAACGTGCAAGGTGAATCCATGAATCTGCGACAGCTCGGCCAGCAGTTCAGGCGTGCCAGCGCCACCCCTGCCAAACCTGAAATCAACGCCGACCACAACCGATTTGGCATTCATGGTCTTGACCAAAATGTTTTCCACGAACTCGGTCGCGGTAAGTTGCGAAAGCGCCTCATCGAAAGGCAGGGTGAGCAACGCATCGATTCCCGCAGCCTGAATGAGCTTGGCTTTTTGATGGACTCCGATCAGCGGCAGCCTGAGCGCGGCCGGGTTCAACAGTGCCAGAGGATGGCGGTCAAAGGTGATCACAGCGGAGGTGGCGCCGAGGACCTCGGCTTGTTCCACCGCAACCTTTAAAAGAGCCTGATGCCCAAGGTGAATGCCGTCGAATTTTCCAATACTGACCACCGTTGGCCCAAGGTCTGTGGGCACCTCATCGATGCTCGACCAGTGCAATAAATGGTTCATTATTAGGCTCGGTCTCGCTTTGCAAGCCAGTAGAGGCCAACCAAGGGAAGCACCGCAGGCACGTAACCGTAGCCCTTACCGAAACCGCTCCACACCGATGGGTGAGCAAACAATTCTGGGTGGGTAAAGCTAAGTGTTCCTACCGAAATCACACCTACCAACTCGAAAATCACCGCGATGCGAGCGATTCGAGTCCAAGTGGGGCCTGTCTTGGCCAGGGCAAAGGTAGCCAAAATGTAAACCACGGCCGAGACCGCAGACAAAATGTACGCGACTGGCGCATCGTTGAATTTGACGATAAGCGTGTACGCGGCACGCGCGGTTGCGGCCAGCGCAAAAATGGCGTAAACCGCAATCAGC
>CAIYOE010000188.1 GCA_903927775.1 uncultured Micrococcales bacterium
CAATTATTACCTTGCTGGTGGCGGCTTGGTTCAGCCTGGAATATCCTTGATATGTAGACTCAGACAGTCTAATCAACGTTATGAAAGCGGTAACTCATGCCAGTACCATTCGACCCTTCGGCTGACTTTGCGGAGTATGCGCACCCAGAGGTGCTGGTATCAACGGATTGGTTAGCAGCAAACCTTGGCGCTCCGGGCCTAGTGGTGCTGGAAAGCGATGAAGACGTTCTGCTTTACCAATCTGGACACATCCCCACCGCTCGCAAAATTGACTGGTTCACCGAACTCAACCACGATGTTGTCCGTGACTATTTATCTGGTCAAGAATTCGCCGCCCTGCTGTCCAGTAAGGGAGTGAGTCGCGATGACACGGTTGTCATCTATGGCGACAAGAGCAACTGGTGGGCTTCTTATGCACTTTGGGTTTTCAAGTTGTTCGGCCACGCCGACGTTCGTCTGCTGAATGGCGGGCGCGAAAAGTGGATCGCGGAGGGGCGCGAACTGACTCGCGAGACCCAGAGCTTTGATGCCACCGAATACCCCGTCGTTGAGCGTAACGATTCCCCAATCCGCGCATTCCGCGATGACGTTCTCGCCCACTTTGGTAATCCACTCATCGATGTGCGCTCTCCACAGGAGTACTCGGGTGAGCGAACTCACATGCCTGATTACCCAGAGGAAGGCGCGCTACGCGGCGGTCACATTCCATCTGCGGCATCTGTGCCCTGGGCCAAGGCTGCAAACGAAGATAAGACTTTCAAAAGCCTTGCTGATCTGAAGGCACTGTACTTGGATGAGGCTGGCCTGAAATCCGGAGACAACGTGATTGCGTATTGCCGAATCGGCGAACGCAGCAGCCACACTTGGTTCGTACTCAAGTATCTGTTGGGCTTTGCAAACGTGCGCAACTACGACGGCTCTTGGACCGAGTGGGGTTCCTCGGTAGGCGTTCCGATTGTGAAAGGTTCAGAGCCTGGAGTTGCGCCGGCCCCTCGCCGTTAACCTAGGGTTGATTCGTGACTAATCCCCCAAGCATCAACTCGCTCATTTCGGACTTTAACGACCTCGGTGTGCAGGACCGGCTTTCGCTTCTTCTTGAATACAGCGACAACCTCCCCGAACTGCCCGAGCGCTATCTAGATCATCCCGACCTTCTGGAGCGCGTCGAGGAATGCCAGGCTCCGATTTACCTGTTCGTAGAGGTAAACGAAGACAAGAAGGTCAATCTCTTCTTTAGTGCACCTGCAGAGGCGCCAACCACACGCGGTTTTGCATCTGTCCTTCACGAGGCACTAGACGGGCTACCAGCCGAAGTGGTGCTCGCCGTCGACAACAATTTTCCTGACGAACTAGGTCTTACCGTTGCAGTTTCACCGCTGCGCATGAATGGCATGCGAGCAATGCTTGCCAGAATCAAGAGACAAATCAAAGAGAAGACCGCTTGAAGCTGGAGTCGCTGGTACCACAAAGGCCCCCTGTTGACCTAACGCTCCAAGGATTACGCGAATGGGTGAAACTGGCTGATTGGCCCGCACCTAGCTTTCTTCTAAACCTGGTTTCAGACTTCGATGGAAATTTCGTTGGTGCCAATGGCTCATCGCGCGACTTGAGCAACGATGTTGACCGTCAGGTACTGCTGGGCCTCAGGGAATCGGCAGACGGCATTTTAACAACAGCCAAGACTGCAAGAGCCGAGGCGTACAGACGATCGTCGCTGGCGCCACTGGCACTTATTAGTCGTTCAGGTGAGTTTGGTGGTATTCCAGCCGTGGAATCAGGCGAGGCTGGTCCAGTCAGTTCCCTTGTTTACCTCTTGGTGCCCAGTTCACTTACTCGAAGCACCCGAAAGTCCTATACCCAGAGCTGGATTCGAGTGATCGGGGTGGGTAAAGCCTCTGTCTTCCGCATCACTTTGGCGTTGACCCGGATAAATTGGCGGCGAGTGGTAGTGGAGTCAGGACCTGAGTTCTCGGCTTGGTTGATTCGAGAGTTTGGGATCAAATACCTCAGCCTCACGGTAGTTTCACAAGACCAAAACATCCATGTAGTCGCC
>CAIYOE010000189.1 GCA_903927775.1 uncultured Micrococcales bacterium
CGGATTTGAAGTAACCCCGGCAGCGGTCATCGGTTTCTTGACCATCCTTGGTTACTCGCTCTACGACACCGTTGTTGTTTTCGACAAGATTCGCGAGAACACTTTCGAGGTTGAATTCAGTGCTACCAGCACATTCCGTGAGCGTATCAACCTCGCTATCAACCAGACTCTGGTTCGTTCGATCAACACCTCGATCGTGGCAGTTCTTCCGGTTGCATCGATTCTGTTCATCGGAACTCTTTTGCTGGGCGCTGGAACGCTGCGCGACATTTCGCTTGCGTTGTTCATCGGAATCATCGTTGGCACCTACTCGACCATCTTTGTGGCTGCACCGTTGTACGCGTTGTTCCGCGAAAAGGAACCAAAGTACGCCACCGCCGAAGCTAAGGTACTGGCTAGCCGCTAGTAGCAAACGCCCCAATTGTCAGAAGCAACCCCTACAGGCAGTATTAGTGCTTTTCGCACGCGCCTGCAGGGGTTGTTCGGCAAAGGTGGCCCCTATGCCGACGAGCTAGGCGAAATCCTACGCACGGCCAAATCTAACCACCCAAAAGCCGATCTGAGCATTATTGAACGCGCCTTTGAGGTAGCCGAGGAAGCCCATCGCGGCCAGACTCGCAAAAGCGGCGAACCGTACATTACGCATCCGCTTGCTGTGACCAAGATCCTTGCCGATCTGGGTATCGGAGTCACCAGCCTGGCTGCGGCGCTGTTGCATGACACAGTCGAAGACACCCCGTACACCCTGGATGCGCTAACGCGTGACTTTGGAACCGAAGTCGCCATGTTGGTCGATGGAGTCACCAAACTCGACAAGGTCAAGTTCGGTGAAAACGCCCAGGCCGAAACCGTCCGCAAGATGGTTGTTGCCATGTCCAAGGACATCCGGGTTTTGGTTATTAAGTTGGCCGACCGACTGCATAATGCTCGAACCTGGGGATTTGTCGATCCTGAAAAGGCTCGCAAAAAGGCGCAGGAAACAATCGAGATTTATGCCCCGCTGGCTCATCGGCTGGGAATCAGCGCAATCAAGAGCGAACTTGAGGACATCTCTTTCAGTGTCTTGTACCCAAAGGTGTATGAGGAGATCGTAAACCTAGTCCGTCAGCGCAGCCCAAAGCGCGAGGAATTCATCGATTCGGTAATAGCAAACATCGAGGAAGACCTTAGAGAGAACCGAATTCGCGGGCGAGTAGCGGGTCGACCAAAGCAGTATTACAGCATTTATCAAAAGATGGTGGTTCGCGGACGCGAGTTTGACGACATCTACGATCTGGTTGGCATTCGTGTGATCGTGCAGGATGTTCGCGACTGCTACGCCATTCTTGGTTCGATTCACTCCCGGTGGAGTCCCGTTCCCGGTCGGTTCAAAGACTACATAGCTATGCCAAAGTTCAACCTTTACCAGTCACTGCACACCACAGTGATTGGTCCGGCCGGGCGTTCGATCGAGATTCAAATTAGAACCCAAGAAATGCATCAACGCGCCGAGTACGGTGTGGCGGCACACTGGAAGTACAAGGAGCAGGTCGGCAAGGGCAACACCAGCACCGAGGAGGACTTGGCTTGGCTCAAGCA
>CAIYOE010000190.1 GCA_903927775.1 uncultured Micrococcales bacterium
GCAAGTACTGCAACCTGGTGCTTAGCTGGGATGTTAAAAACAGCGCTCCGTACCGCACCTTTATGGGACTGCTTTCCGACGACACCGTGCTGCCGGATTCCGGCGGCAAAAAGGTCAAGACCTTTGTGTTGATTGACAGCAACCTGTTCCGCAACTTGATCGGAGACCCACGTGCTTACTGAGTTTGCGGTACTGCTGCTTATCGCCCTGGGTGGCACGGCCATTGCCTGGCAACTTGGGATTCGCAACCTTTGGTTGAGCCTGCCTGCTGGCCTAATGATCAGCGTTGTCTTGCGAGACGTACTTTTTGCCACCCTGAACATGGTCAACTTGCGCTGGATGAGCGCGTTCATGTTCTTTGGCATTTTGGCGCTTGGCCTTGTGGTCTCGGCTTGGCAATCAACCAAGGGACTGTTCAAGAACCTTGTACTTTCAGCCGCCACCGCAATTCTGGCAGTCACCTCGACACGCGTTATCGGTCTTCAAGGAGTGCCGCACGGTGACTCGCTCTGGATCCTGTCGTTTGCCCGCTTGTTCGACATCAATGGCAACATTTCTTACCTAAACGGCCACACGGCAATCAAGCGCGGTTTCTCTTACCCGCTTCTGCTTTCGCTGGGCCCAACCCACGAATACCTCTCTGGAATCACTCCTTATATTTTCGCCGCCCTCTGCGCAGGTGTGATTTGGGTGGTGCGTGAGCTGACCAAGGGTGCCGCTCGCAAGCGCGTTCTCTGGGTTGGCATGCTGCTTTTGGCCGGAACGTTCAGCACCGTGATGCCGCTGCGCGCCATCTTCTATATCAACGGCCACACCCTCACCGCGGTTGGTCTCTTGATTGCTGCCGGAGCTTCGGCGATTGCGATCCGCGACTACGAACTGACCCGCGAAAACCTCTTTGTGATTTGCCTCGGTGTTTTCACTGCCAGTACCTCAAGAGTCGAAGGCATTGTTTTGGCCGCGCTTGTGGTTCTAAGCCTGCTTAGCCAGCGATGGATCCGACGCAGCGCAATCCTCTGGATTGTAGGCAGCGGCACCTTTGGCCTAAGCATTTGGCTTGCCACTTACCACTCGTACATCATCCATGCCACTCACCTACCCTGGATCGCGTTCATGGCGATCATGCTTGGTCTTGGCACTTTGCCGGCTATCAAGTGGCTGGATTGGCTGCGATTCCGAATTGTGCCGGTGGCACTGATTGCCATGGTTTTGGTTTTTGTTGGAGCCGAAGTTGTGTTCCGCCACGCACTAGCAAAGGGAAACCGTGCACTGATTGCCAACCTGCTCTTTGGTAGCGGTCGTTGGGGTATTTTTGTGGCGCTGATTGTGGTGGGTGTGCTGCTTGGCCGCCTGCGCAAACTGACCCCGGAGCACAAGACCCTGCTTGTGATTACCACCAGTCTGATTTTGGGTTCGTTGATCACCAAGATGCTCGACGGCGGCCAGTTTGGTCACCCAACTCTGGGCAGAACAGGGTGGTCAGACTCGCTTAACCGTATGTGGCTGCAGTCCTTTGCTATCTTCTTAGTAACAGTGTTGGTTGGTTTGGTTCAGAACGACCGCATCTGGGGCAACGTCGATAACAGCAAAGGCTAGATTCCGTGAAAGTTTTCATCCAGATTCCGTGTCTCAACGAGTCCGAGTTTCTGCCGGCAACCCTAGCCGAACTGCCTCGTGAACTACCTGGCGCCTCAGAGGTAAAGTGGCTGGTCATCGATGATGGTTCCTCGGACAACACCACTCAGGTGGCCCTAGACAACGGCGTTGACTACGTGGTTCGCTTTAGCCAGAACCAGGGTCTTGCCAGTGCTTTCCAGGCCGGCATCGATGCCTGCCTAAAGCTTGGTGCCGACATTGTGGTAAACACCGATGCCGACAACCAGTACGACGCCAGTGCAATTCCGGCCTTGATCACCCCGATTGTCGAGGGCGTAGCCGATGTGGTTGTTGGCGACCGCGACACGTCATCTGTGAATGAATTCAGTAGCCTTAAGCGTTACCTGCAGAGCCTTGGCACCAGCGTGGTTCAGCGTTTCAGCGGCACGAACGTACACGACGCCACAAGCGGATTCCGCGCCTTTAGCCGCGACGCCGCACTTCAGATCAACCTGGTGACCAAGTTCACCTACACGATCGAATCTTTGATTCAGGTCTCGGATGCCTCGCTGGCACTTACCAACGTTCACGTAAAGCGCAACGACAGCGTTCGCCCGAGCCGCCTGTTCGGCAGCACCTGGAAGTACGTTCGCCGCAACGCCTGGACCATGATGCGAATCTACGTTCAGTACCGCCCGATGCACCTGTTCCTTCCGGTGGCATTCGCGCTAGTTCTGCTTGGCGGAGTGGCTTGGCTACCTTGGATTGTCGACTCGGTGGGCGGCCGCAACACCGGTCACCTGCAGAGCATCATCCTTGGTGCGGTTTTGGTGATCAGCGGTGTGCAGGTTTTGCTCTTCGGCATCATCGCCGACAGCATAATGAGCGTTCGCTCGCTGACCACAAAGACGCTGCACCGCGTGCGCGATATCGAACTTAGCGTGGGCGTTCCGCCAAAGATTTACCGCAAGCGCTAGTCACACATACCGCTCAA
>CAIYOE010000191.1 GCA_903927775.1 uncultured Micrococcales bacterium
CGGAGAGCCTGAATATCGGGTCTCACGCCGTGGTTGGAGGGGGATTTCGTCACTTACCTAGTTTAATTGGGTAGTCATGAACAAGTTAGCGAACTCACCAGTCGGGCCAAAGCGGTACAACCGCAGTAAGCGGCTCACGTTCTTGTTCGCGGCGCTCCGAACTCGCTCGCTGATTGCCCGCGACGAACTAGCCGAGATCGCCACAGGCGGTAACTGCGATGCCGACTTGCTAGTCAGCGTGATTGGTTCCGACATTCGAATCAAGAACCGCAGAGCCCTTTTTGATTTCGCCTGGCTCCTTGCAAATCAGCCGCTGTTCGAACACGACCTTCACAATGCCAAGCGGGTTTACGACTTCTGCCTCGACACCTACGGCCTAGGTGCTTTCACCCAGATGCACAAAGTCAACTTTGCGATTGTTTCGCTGCGAGTGGCAGATGTAGACATGGCAAAGCGCGCTATGGCCCGCGTGCCGGCTATTTACAGCGCCGTTTCCAGGTTCTTTCCAGAGGCCCTGAACTCGGTTCGAATGCAGGTGCTCACCGAGCTAACCAACAGCCTGTTCATGTTCAACCGCGACTACACGTTGAGCAGCGAGTTCCTGCGCACCGATATCGACAACCCGTTCCGTGGCTTAGATGCCCGAACCGCTCTAGAAGAAGCCAAGGCACCGCACGCCAATGAATGGCTCAAGCGCCTGCACGCTCAGACCTTTGGCCCAAAGGTGGCTCAGATTTCTTTCGTGCCTAACCCCAAGGGCACCCCGCTGGATTCGTTGACGGTCACCGACCCGGCAGCTCAACCCGGCGCCTGCAAACTTGCCGGCCCAAAGGTCACCGTGGTCATGAGCGCCTTCCAGCCCGACGAACACATTTTCTCGGCGGTTAAGAGCACGCTGGCGCAAACCTATGCCAACCTCGAACTAATGGTCATCGATGACTGCTCGGGCGAGGAATATGACGACATCCTCGAGGCAGTGGCCAAACTGGACCCTCGCATCCGTGTGCTGCGCCAAGAGGTAAACGGGGGAACCTACAAGATCCGCAACCGCGCCATGGATGAAGCCACGGGCGATTTGATTACCTTCCAGGACAGCGATGACTGGATGCACCCGCAGCGCCTCGAGTTCCAGGTGTCCAACCTAATGTTCCACCCGGACGCCGTGGGAAACCTCTCGCTGAGCACTCGACTAACCGATCGCCTCGAGGCTGTGGAATCCAACCGTCGTTTGCGCATTGGTATTTGTGAGCCCGCGCTCATGTTCTGGCGCATCAAGGTCCGCGACAAGATTGGCTACTTCGACAACGTTCGCAAGGGCGGCGACACCGAGTTCCGCAAGCGAATGAACAAGGCCTTCGATGTTGACTGCCCGGTCGTGCTTCCTTGGCGCATTCTGACCATTCAGCGAGCCGACAACGGTGGACTAACCCAGGGCGAGCTTGGTTTCCGTTGGATCGCGGAGTTCCGCACCAACTATCGCGACAGCTACCTGTACTGGCACAGCAAGCTTGGCAAAGCCACCAACTGGTACGTGTCTAAAGAAGACCGCCGCGAGTTCTACGCGCCGCGCCAGAGCTACCTGCTCAGCGCCGAGGCCAGGGGTCACCGCAAGTTCGATCTGGTTCTGGGTGTGAACCTGCGCGATACCGACAACGTGCGCGCCACCCTCGTTCGTTACGCAGAGGCGGTCGCCGCTGGGCAATCCGTGGCTTTCCTGCAGCTGAACA
>CAIYOE010000192.1 GCA_903927775.1 uncultured Micrococcales bacterium
AAAAAGGGCCCCGCCGAAGCGGAGCCCTTTTTTGTAGTTCTGGAGACTAGCGACCGGTCGAACCCTCGACGTAGTCCTGCTCGGTGTCTGCATTGCGCAACCACGAGAACAGCTGGCGCAGGTTGCGGCCTACCTTCTCGATTGGGTGAGCCTCGCCCTTGGCGCGGAGGGCGTTGAACTCTGGGGCACCGGCATCTTGGTCAGCAATGAAACGACGAGCGAAGGTGCCATCCTGGATATCGGTTAGGACATCGCGCATGCGCTCCTTGACTTCTGGGCCGATAACGCGTGGACCCGAGATGTAGTCGCCGTACTCGGCGGTGGTCGAAACCGACCAACGCTGCTTGGCAATGCCGCCCTCGTACATCAGGTCAACGATTAGCTTTAGCTCGTGAAGAACCTCGAAGTAAGCAACCTCAGGCTGGTAGCCAGCCTCGGTTAGGGTCTCGAAGCCGTACTGGATTAGCTGGCTAGCGCCACCACAAAGGACTGCCTGCTCGCCGAACAAGTCGGTTTCGGTCTCTTCGGTGAAGGTGGTCTTGATGGTACCGGCGCGGGTTCCACCGATTGCCTTCGAGTAGCTAAGAGCTAGGTCGAATGCGTTTCCGGTGAAGTCCTGCTCGATGGCGATAAGGTTTGGGACTCCCTTACCCGCAACGTACTCGCGTCGAACCAAGTGGCCCGGGCCCTTAGGTGCAACTAGGAATACGTCTACGTCTGCAGGAGGGGTGATGTAACCGTAACGAACCGAGAAACCGTGACCGAAGACCAGCGCGTTACCTGGCTTTAGGTTCTTCTCGATGTCATCTGCATACAGGTGACGCTGAGCTGGGTCTGGAGTCAGAATCATGATGACGTCTGCCCATTCGGCTGCCTCGGCCGGAGTCAGAACCTTTAGACCCTGCTCCTCGGCGACTGCCTTGCTCTTGGATCCTGGCTGTAGACCTACTACTACGTCTACGCCCGAGTCCTTTAGGTTTAGCGAGTGCGCGTGACCCTGCGAACCGTATCCGATAACTGCTACCTTGCGACCCTGGATGATCGAAAGATCTGCGTCCTTGTCGTAGTAGATTTCTGCCATTTGTTTTCTCCCTGTTTTCTGAAGTTTGAAGCTATAAATCTGGATTTGGAACTGTGTTCCTATTACTTGAGTACCTTCTCGGTAATCGACTTGGAGCCGCGCCCCATTGCCAAAACGCCAGATTGGACCAACTCTTTGATGCCGAATGGCTCAAGAACTTTGATAAACGCAGCGCACTTAGCAGTGTCGCCGGTGACCTCAATAATTAGCGCATCGCTCACCACATCGATGACGCGTGCACGGAACAAGGTTACCGCTTCTAACACCTGGCCACGTGTGGTGGCATCGGTGCGAACCTTGATGAGCATGTGATCGCGCTGAACTGCTTGCTCTGGTTCAAGCTCGACAACCTTGATTACGTTAATCAATTTGTTCAACTGCTTGGTGACCTGCTCAAGCGGTGCGCCTTCTACGCCCACCACAACAGTGATGCGACTGAGGCCAGGTATCTCAGAAATACCTACTGCCAGGGATTCAATGTTGAAACCCCGACGAGCGAATAGTCCACCCACGCGGGTGAGCAAACCGGGCTTGTCTTCTACAAGCAGCGAAAGTACGTGACGACTCATTTTTACTCCTCGCCATCCCAAACCGGGGCGGCATCGCGGGCATACTTGACTTCGTCGTTGGATACGCCGGCCGAAACCATTGGCCAAACCATTGCATCGCGGCTCACAATGAAGTCGATCACCACTGGACGGTCGTTGGTTTCAATTGCCAACTTGATCGCTGCGTCGATTTCCTCTTCTTTTTCCACGCGGATTCCAAGACAGCCATAGGCATCTGCCAATTTCACAAAGTCTGGGATCATCAGTGCATCTGTGCCGGTGTGTAGGTCGGTATTACTGTAACGCTCGTTGTAGAAAAGGGTCTGCCACTGGCGAACCATTCCAAGCGAAGAGTTGTTGATGATCGCAACCTTGATTGGGATGTTGTTGATGGTGCAGGTGGCCAACTCTTGGTTGGTCATCTGGAAGCAACCATCGCCGTCGATTGCCCATACCAAACGATCTGGCTGACCAACCTTGGCGCCCATGGCGGCAGGAACCGAGTAACCCATGGTTCCGGCACCTCCCGAGTTGAGCCAGGAGTTTGGGCGCTCGTACTTAATGAACTGTGCCGACCACATTTGGTGCTGACCAACACCAGCCGCGTAAATGGCCTCCGGGCCGCTGAGGGCACCGATGCGCTCAATCACGTGCTGCGGGCTAAGCTTGCCGTCTTCTACGTGGGTGTAACCCAGTGGGTAGCGCTCTATAAGGCCGTCTAGGAACTGCCACCACTCGGCAATGTCCGGCTTTTTCGTGGCTAGGACAGTCTTGAGCTCGGCGTTCAACTCTGTGATTACCTCGCGGGCATCGCCAACAATTGGAACATCGGCAAATCGAATCTTGCCAATTTCCGCCGGGTCAACATCCACGTGAATAACCTTGGCGCCCACCGCAAAACTCTTGGTGTCACCAGTCACGCGGTCATCGAATCGAGCACCTAGGGTGATCAGAAGGTCGCTCTTTTGAAGTGCGGTTACGGCTGGAACGGTTCCGTGCATGCCCGGCATGCCCAAGTTTTGGTGGTGCGAGTCGGGGAAGGCACCGCGTGCCATCAATGTGGTTACTACGGGAGCCCCAATGAGTTCGGCAAGAGCCAGCAGTTCCTTGTTGGCACCCGATCGAATAATTCCTCCACCAACGTAGAGAACTGGCCTCTTTGATTCCAAAATCAGCTGTGCCGCTGCCTGAATCTGCTTGCCGTGCGGCTTGGTAACAGGCTTGTAGCCGGGCAGGTCTACCTTTGGAGGCCAAACAAAAGGTGCCTTCTTGTTCTGGGCATCCTTAGTGATATCTACCAAGACCGGACCGGGACGGCCGGTGGTTGCAATCAAAACCGCAGAAGCCAACACCTCTGGAATGTCCTCTGGTTTAGTGACCAGGAACGAGTGCTTGGTGATTGGCATTGTGATTCCAACGATGTCCGCCTCCTGGAACGCGTCGGTTCCAATCAGCGTAGATCCCACCTGTCCGGTGATTGCCAACAGTGGAACCGAGTCCATGTGGGCGTCGGCGATGGCGGTGACCAAGTTGGTTGCACCCGGACCCGAGGTAGCGATGCAAACGCCCAACTTGCCGGTGGCAGACGCGTAGCCTTCGGCGGCGTGACCCGCTCCTTGCTCGTGGCGAACCAAAATGTGGCGAATCTTTTTGGAGTCCATCAGTGGGTCGTAGGTTGGCAAAATAGCGCCACCCGGCAATCCAAAGATGTGCTCAATACCAAGCAACTCGAGCGAACGAATGATCGCCTGGGCGCCGGTGAGAATCTCGGTGGTCATGATTATTTACCCTCGTTAGCTCAATACGAAAATCGGATTTGGAAACGAACTAGCCGCAGTACGCACCCTCTGCTGCGGAGTGTACGAGCTTGGAATATTTCGCGAGTACGCCGCGAGTGTAGCGCGGTGGAAGAGGAGCCCAATCTGCTTTACGGGCTTCCAGCTCTTCTGGCTCAACGAGTAGTTCGAGCGAACGAGCAGCGATGTCGACTCGAATCAAGTCTCCATCGCGAACCAGAGCAATGGGTCCGCCATCGGTAGCCTCTGGAGCAATGTGTCCGATGCAAAGGCCGGTTGTGCCGCCTGAGAATCGTCCGTCTGTCAATAGTAGAACATCTTTGCCTAAACCGGCACCCTTAATCGCTCCGGTGATAGCAAGCATCTCGCGCATACCGGGGCCGCCCTTAGGGCCTTCGTAGCGAATGACAACTACATCGCCCGCGCCAATCTTGCCTTCGGTCAGTGCCTCCATGGCAGCCGCTTCGCGTTCAAAGACACGAGCTGGCCCGGTGAACTCTTCTAGGTCGAAACCTGCGGTCTTAACCACGGCACCCTCTGGGGCCATGCTGCCCTGAAGAACTGCAATGCCACCGGTCTTGTGGATCGGGTTGTTCATGGCACGGATTATGTGGCCATCAGGGTCTGGTGGGTTGATTCCCTCCAGATTCTCGGCAAGGGTCTTGCCGGTAACGGTTAGTGCATCGCCGTGAAGTAGCCCTGCATCTAGCAGTGCCTTCATAAGAACAGGAACACCACCCACGCGGTCAACGTCTGCCATTACGTACTGACCGAAAGGCTTTAGGTCTCCGAGGTGCGGCACTTTGTCTGCGATTCGGTTGAAATCGGATAGCTGTAGGTCTACCTCGGCTTCGCGGGCGATAGCCAAGAGGTGAAGAACGGCGTTGGTCGAGCCTCCGAATGCCATGGTCACAGCAATGGCGTTCTCGAAAGCCTTCTTGGTCAAAATCTGACGCGCGGTGATGCCCTTGGCAATCAGGTTTACCACTGCCTCGCCCGATCGGTGAGCCCAGTTATCGCGTCGGCGGTCAGCAGAACCAGGCGAAGCCGAACCAGGAAGGCTCATGCCCAGCGCCTCGGCCGCAGCCGCCATGGTGTTTGCCGTGTACATACCGCCACAGGCGCCCTCGCCTGGGCAAATCGCGCGCTCAATGCGGTCAAGGTCCTCGAGGCTCATCTTGCCAGCCTTGCAAGCACCAACCGCCTCAAATGCATCGATGATGGTCACCTGTTTCTCGGTGCCGTCTTCTAGCTTTACCCATCCCGGAGCAATCGAACCGGCGTAAAGGAACACCGATGCTAGGTCGAGGCGAGCGGCTGCCATGAGCATTCCAGGCAAGGACTTGTCGCAACCAGCCAAAAGCACAGAGCCGTCTAGACGCTCTGCCTGCATAACGGTCTCAACCGAGTCGGCGATCACCTCGCGTGAAACCAAAGAGAAGTGCATGCCCTCGTGGCCCATGCTGATGCCATCGGAAACAGAAATGGTTCCAAACTCAAGCGGGTAGCCCTGAGCGGCGTGGACACCCTGCTTAGCGGCGTCGGCCAAGCGATCAAGCGAAAGGTTGCAAGGGGTGACCTCGTTCCAAGAACTGGCGACACCGATCTGAGGCTTGACCCAGTCTTCGTCGCCCATACCAACTGCGCGGAGCATACCGCGAGCGGCTGCGCGCTCAATTCCATCGGTGACAACGTGGCTACGAGGCTTCATATTGCTAGGCATTGTCCAAGTCTAAGCCTTAAGAGGGTTGAATTTTTGGGCCATCTGTAACGCTATTTCCCTAAGATGAAGCCATGCAGCAGAGTCGAATTTACGTCGATGGAATCTTGGTGGACGGACACGTATCACTGGGAAACCTAAAAAACTTTAAGCGCAAGCGAAAGACAGCCATCTGGGTTGATCTTGTGAACCCCTCGACAGCCGACCTAGAACATTTGGGACAGGAACTTGGCCTTCACCCGCTGGCAGTTGAAGATGCCCTTGTTGGGCGTCAACGGGCAAAGCTCGAGCACTACGACTCACACCTTTTCATCAATGCCTACTCGGCGGCCTGGGACTCGGAGGCTGACAAACTGACCACCTGCGAACTCAGCGTTTTTGTCACCGCGAACGCAATGATTACTGTCCGAGATGACGACAGCTTTGACATCTCATCGCTCACGCGACGCTGGGACGACAGCGCATCTATGGCTGACTTGGGGGTTTCGTTCCTTCTATGGGGGCTCCTAGATGTGATTGTGGATGGTTATTTTGAGGTGGTCGAAAAACTGGACGCCGAGGTTGACGAACTGGAAGACCTGCTGTTCGACGACGACCAACTTCACAGTCAAGAAATCCAAAAGCGCACTTACAAGCTACGTAAGGCTTTGGTGACGCTACGACGAGTGGCAATCCCGATGCGTGAAATCGTCAATCCCCTAGTGCGCCGGGATGCACAGGTGATCGGTGGCGAAATGATGCCTTACTTCCAGGACATTTACGACCACGTGATGCGCGTGGCCGACTGGACTGACTCGTTGCGGGACCTGGTGACCACCCTGCTCGAGACCAACCTGACGATTCAGGGCAATCGCATGAACCTGGTAATGAAAAAGGTCACCAGCTGGGCTGCCATCATCGCTGTTCCAACCGCCATTACCGGTTGGTTTGGGCAAAACGTGCCTTACGTGGGGTTTGGTTCGGCTTGGGGAGTCTGGGAATCTCTGGGTTCGATTGTGTTGGTTTCACTCACTCTCTACTGGGCATTCCGAAGGAACGATTGGCTCTAACCAGCCTGTAATCTCTAAAGTATGAGCGCTCCTGATGCAACCAAGGAACCCACTGGGCTAAGTCTTTACACGTTGGCCGCCCAGCAGAGCAGCAACCAAGTTATTGCGGCCTACAGCACGAGTTTCGGCTGGGCTACCAGATTGCTCGGCCCACAGGTAAGGCAGAGCGTCAAGAACATCTACGCTCTGGTTCGCGTGGCCGACGAAATTGTGGATGGCGCAGCCGCTGAGGCTGCCAGACTTGGCGGAAGCGTTGATCCAGCCCAGCAGTTAGATTCCCTCGAAGCCGAGGTTTACGCGGCTCTGGAAAACGGCTTCAGCACAAACTTGGTGGTTCACGCCTTTGTGCTCACGGCCAACGAGACCGGTTTTGGCAAAGACCTAATCGAGCCCTTCTTTTGGTCCATGCGCCAAGACCTAACGGTTCAGGAATATGATCAGGCTGGCTTTGAACGCTACGTTTACGGCAGTGCCGAGGTTGTGGGTCTCATGTGCTTGGCGGCGTTTATCCATTTCGGCGGGGTTTCCTACACACATGAACAAAAGTTGGAATTGGCTCACGGCGCCAGAGCCCTGGGCTCGGCTTTCCAGAAGGTCAACTTTTTGCGAGACCTCGCCGCGGACTTTAAATTGCTCGGTCGTAGTTACTTTCCTGGAGTGTCCGTTGCCAGCTTTGATGAAAAACAAAAAACGGCATTGGTTGCAGACATTCAAAACGACATAGATGTTGCCTTGAAGCAGGTTGCGAACCTGCCCAAATCTTCGTCCGTGGCGGTAAAGGCAGTACTCATGCTTTTTGCCGAACTGAACCTCAAGATTTCCAGAACCCCTGCTAACCAGTTGGTGCAAAGGCGTATCCGCGTTTCCAACGGCAAGAAGCTTGTGATTCTGGCCCAAGCGTATTTCGGAGTGAACTAAATGGCAAAGACCGCAGTTATTATCGGTGGCGGAATCGGTGGCCTAGCAACCGCTGCCTTATTGGCCAAAGCCGGCATGAAGGTCAAGCTTTTCGAAGCTCGCGAAAAAGTGGGCGGCCGCGCCTACATTTGGGAGCAAGACGGCTTCAAGTTCGACATGGGTCC
>CAIYOE010000193.1 GCA_903927775.1 uncultured Micrococcales bacterium
CTGCTGTTTACCAAAACCTTTCCAGCCTGGCTAAAGAAGGCACCAATCAGAAGGCCGGGTTGGCGGTTGATCGGCTGGAAACTGCCGCCCACTGGGCCGCGCTCTCGCACTTTATGCTGGGAGACCCGATTCTGCAGGCTGTCTCAGGTATTCCCCACATAGGCGCAGATCTAAAACTGGCCGACCTGACTATGAAAGCAACTGTTCAGGCAGCGCCTTTTGCAGTTGAGGCCCTAAAACAAGTGCCTGCGCAAAAGACGCTTGATCAGTTGAACCTGGGCAGCTTTAGCCCAAAAAGCGTGGCGGCCTCCACTGCTGGTATCTCACGCGTTGCCAAAAATACCGAGCCGCAACTGATTGCACTTACTAAAAGGAGCTTGGACTTTGGCCTAGAGGGCAAAATCCGAGCGGCGCTGCCATTGGTTGGGGTGTTTGCTCACCAGAGTGACCAAATCAAGAGCCTGGCAACCTCAGCCGCCGTAATAGGTACCTCGGGAAACATCAAACCCGCCTATTGGTTTCTTGCCAATCAAAACTTGGCCGAGGCCCGAGGAACGGGCGGGCTAATCGGTTCCTACGCGGTAATCCAGGTTTATCACGGCAAAATCGGACTGGTCATCTCTGGTTCGGATCAAACCCTAAATGCCATGGGTCCCGTCGACCATTCATCGCTGCCCTTGAACACCGGGATTATTTGGCAAAACGACCCAAAGATTTGGCAAGATCTGAACCCAAGTGCGCACACTCCTTATGCGGCACAGCAAATCTTTGACACCTGGCTCAAGTACAAGCACCAAAAGTTAGACGGTGTTATTTTCATGGGTCAGGGCATTGCACAGTATCTGGTGGCCGCCTTTGGCCCCATCCAAGTAGCAAATGATTCGCTAAATGGCAGCAACGCCGCCGACTTTCTGGCCAAGGGTATTTACGCCAAGTACACCAACGTGGATCAGAAAAACGCGGCAGTTCAGCAGTTCATGACATCTCTTATGCTGGCGGCTAAAAACAACAAGCCAGACCTAAAGGCCCTGTTCAAGGCAATCGGAGCAAACACTTCGGGGGACCACATTGCAATCTGGTCTGCAAATGCCGAGCAGCAAAATTGGAACCTGCGGCAGCACATCGCTGGTGCAGTGAGCACAAAAGCGAACCAGGATGTCACGGTTTCGGTGAATAATTCGGGTGGAAACAAGCTCGAGGCCTATTTGCATGTGGGCGCCAAGTACGTGCTCTGCCTAGCGAAAAACCGCGCTCACTTGGACGTATCGGTGACTAACAGGGCTCCGAGGTCTGGTTTGCCTGCTTACACTTCTGGCCGCTTGGACCTGGATGCGGGCCAAAGTTACGTGGTTGGCTCAAACCTAGAGACCGTGACCGTTTATCTGCCAGTTGCTGCGCAGTTGAGCAGCCTGCTAGTTGACGGGCAGTCCATGGGTGCAGGGTCTTACGTTGATCGCGGCCACCAGATTTTAGTTTTTGATATTCCGCTTGATCCGGGACAAACCCGCACTATCCAACTGGACTGGATTCCCAAGTCTGCGCCGCTTGCGCGAGACAACGTTGCAAGCCTGTTTGCAACGCCACTTTTCAACCAACCGGCGCTATTGGCCGAGTCGGAAATGTGTGGCTAACCGAAACAAAAAAGTGCGATTAGCCGAACATTATTCGTACATGTACGGCTATATTGAACGTACGACCGAGCAAGCCAAGGGGATGGATTGTTAGCGTCGAGGTAGTTCAGATTCAGACGCACCGGGGGGTGGAGCATGGCAATTTCTGATCAACAGGGGGACCTCTATAAGTCCCTAATCCAAGCCGTAACGAGCTCATTTAGCGCGAGCGACTTTTGTCGCCACCTAGTTCACTCGGTACTCGACAGCCACGAAGCCACGGCAGCACTCATTTGCAGGTTGTCGCTGGATTCTAACTTTGCAGAAGTTGGTTCTTACGGCCTGGGAGTCGATGGTCTTCAGACTCAACTGACTTCGGTTTTCGACACCAGCCCTCTGGCCCTAGCAGTTCGCAAGCACCAGACAGTGTTCTCGGAAACCGGCACCGAGATGGCGATTCCCCTGGAACAAAGCGGCTTGCTGGCCGGTGGCCTATTGATTACCTTTGAACAGCCTCGAGCCCAAGAGGATCTACCGAATTTGCTGGTGGATTCGCTGCAGATTGCCGGCGGCCACTTTATAGACAAGGGGCGCGGAACCCAGAGCCGAGCCGCCAGCCACGTGCCCTCGCCGGTTCAAATCCAGACAGAGCTGACTCCGCGCCAGTTGCAGATATTGGGCTACCTGGACCAACCGCTCACCTATTCACAGATCGGTCGTTTGCTGCATTTGAGCGAATCTCTGGTGAAGCAGGAGTCTGGCCGCGTTTTCCGTTTTCTAGACGTAAACACTCGCAAGGATGCAGTTGCAGTTGGGTTGGCCCGCGAGCTAATCCACCGCGAGCAATAGCGCCTGCATGCAAGCTAATTCGCCATTAGCAGTAGCGCGACCAACCCACAAAGCACTTGAGCCAACAGCCCCCGTCTAGCCCCTTTGACCCTGTTTATTTTCCTACTATTTCACTAGAGATAATAGGATTTGACAAATACGAAACCGAAAGTCATACTTTTGAACATGACATCGATCAGCGCAAGCAACCTTTCATTGCCAC
>CAIYOE010000194.1 GCA_903927775.1 uncultured Micrococcales bacterium
ATCTTGGATGGCTTCGCAAAGTTTGACCCAGCACTGATGGTCAGCCCAGCTACTCGCCTCTGCTAGGACTTAGAACGCAAAAAACGGGCTTCGGTTTTCCGGAGCCCGTTTTCTCTTTTTTCTCTTATCCGCCGTGAAAGTCTAGTTTTTGAGCCCGCGGTTGATCCGGCGAGCCCAGAACGGTCCCTGATAGATGAAACCGGTGTAGCCCTGAACCAACGTCGCTCCGTGCTCGAGTCGCTCACGAGCCTCGGCTACGGTCTCGATTCCGCCCACCGAAACAATCGCTAGGCGGTCCCCTAGGTGTGCCTTCAAAAGATCAAGTACAGCGAGCGAACGAGCCTTTAGCGGTGCTCCCGAGAGTCCCCCGGCACCCATCGCTGCCACTTTTGCACTGTCGGTGGCAAGTCCATCGCGGCTAATCGTGGTGTTGTTTGCAATCACCCCTGCCAAACCGAGTTCCAGCGCCAAATCCGCCACCGCGACGATATCTGCGTCTGCCAGATCCGGTGCAATCTTGACCAGCACGGGTAGGCCGAGGGACTCTTCCATTACCGCCGCCAAAATCGGACGCAGTGCAGTTACCTCTTGAAGCGAGCGCAAGCCCGGGGTATTGGGCGATGACACATTCACGGCCAGGTAGTCCGCAAAAGGCGCCAGCAGGCGCGCACTCTTTCGGTAATCAGCCGCGGCATCCGCCACCTCGGTTACCTTGCTCTTGCCAATATTCACACCGATGATGGGTAAGCGCTGGCCGTATTTTGCTCGCAACTCCCCCAGTCGGGTTGCAACCGCTTCGGCTCCCTGGTTGTTGAAACCCATTCGGTTGATAAGGGCACGATCAGCTGGCAAACGGAACAGTCGAGGCTTTTCGTTGCCCGGCTGAGCCAGCGCTGTAACCGTACCGATCTCGATGTGACTGAAGCCCAAATCTCCCAGCGGGCGAATGGCAATCGCGTTCTTATCGAATCCGGCGGCAAGCCCGAATGGGCCGTTGAAATCTATACCGAAGGCGGTGACATTGGTGGTTTGCTCAGGCTTTACAGCTGCGATTTTGGTGAGGCGAACCCGACTGCCAACGCGAATAGCGCGAACCACAGCATGGTGAATCCATTCTGGGTCGAAGCGGGTAAAAATCAGCTTGAAAAGTAGTTGATAGAGCACCTTCCAAGGTTAGCCCAAGCCCTCGGCAGCCGAAAAACTGCAACCCAGACTTGTTAGGTAAGGCTTACCTAACTTAGACTTGCACGTGTTACCTAACTCACTGATATGAGTGTGGAATGCGAAAGGACTAGCGAATGCTGGCAAACTACCTGATTGGACTGCGCGAGGGCATCGAAGCCGCGCTCATCATCAGCATTTTGGTTACCTATCTGGTTAAACTCGGCGAAAAACGCCACATTTCTAAGATCCTTGCTGGCACAGGAGCGGCCATTGTGCTTAGTGTGGCCGTGGGAATCGCTCTTTCCGAACTGGAATCTGTCGCCCCAGCTAACATTGAGCCAGCCATCTCTGGCATCACATCGCTGATTGCGGTTGGTTTTGTAACCTGGATGATCTTCTGGATGGCCAAGCAGGCTCGTGCCATGAGCGGAAATCTTCGTGGACAAATCGATGAGGCTATCGCTAAATCGGGTTGGTCGCTTGCCCTGGTGGCATTCCTGGCGGTAATCCGCGAGGGCGTCGAAACTAGCGTTCTGCTCTGGACCACCGCCAAGACCACCGGGCCTAGCTCCTCCCCTGTTTTAGGGGCAACCATGGGTTTGCTCACCGCGGCGGTGGTTGGCTATCTCATGTACCGAGGCTCGCTAAAGTTCAACATTTCTAAGTTCTTTAGATTCACCGGTGCGTTTCT
The DNA here is from genome assembly GCA_903927775.1 of uncultured Micrococcales bacterium. Classification (GTDB taxonomy): domain Bacteria; phylum Actinomycetota; class Actinomycetes; order Actinomycetales; family Microbacteriaceae; genus Rhodoluna. The sequence continues at coordinate 1,856 of CAIYOE010000194.1, forward strand.
GGTCCTTGTCGGAGCAGGCATCCTGGGCTACGGAATTGGCGAGCTACAGGAGATC
>CAIYOE010000195.1 GCA_903927775.1 uncultured Micrococcales bacterium
CTAAAGGCTGCAGCAGTAAAGAACAACGTTGGTCAGTTCTTGCTACCAAGCTCGGCTACTGCCGCTAAGTTCCTTTCGAACATGCCTGTTGCAAGCAACGGTCTAGTTTCGATCGACTGGGCTAAGGCAGTACCTGGTGGTTACAACGCATCGCTAATCACCTACGCAATCGTGAACACCGGCACCGCAACCGCTAAGGGTGCAGCTGTAAAGTCGTTCATCCAGTACGTACTAAACACCTGTGTTCCAGCTAACGCTGCAAAGCTTGGCTACGTGGCACTTGCAGGTGGCCAGGCTCTAAAGGCTAAGGCTCTAGCACTACTTATCAAGTAACAACCTCTTATAAGACAGGGGTGGCGGTTCTAGAAATAGACCTCCACCCCTGTTTTATTTTTTAGATACAAAGCACAAACCTTAAGGGACAAAATGTTTGCAAAAATCCTTCGCCTTGCAGCAGTAGCGGCAATCGCATCTATTTCGCTTACCGCCTGCACCCCGCCAATGCCCCCCGAGGTAAAGGCAGCCCTCTTGGAGCAGACTTACACCTGCATCGATGGCAATGCAAACGTTTTGTCTACCGAGATCATGGCAGACGCCATTCCGTCGCTTCAAGGCGCCATGTCTGGCAACTGCCCAACCATGACCATTACCGGTGTAGAAGCCGGCACCCCAGCGGATATTGCAGTTGGTTCTTACGCACCCGGCGCCAGTGACTGTGCAGTGACTTCATCGGTGCCTTATGCACTTGATGGCGCGGTTGTAACCGCGACCCTAAGCCAGGCAGCTGGTTTGGCACTTAGCCCAAACACCGTAGCCGGTATCTTCGACGGCACGATCACCAACTGGGACGACGCCGCAATCACCAAGGACAACGCTGGCGTGGTCACTGCAACCGGCCCGATTGAGGTTGTTCCAGTTACCGACAAGCTGGCTTTGGCATCGTTCGCCAGTTGGTACAAGCAGTTGACCGGCAAGGTTTTCAACGCCAGCCTGCTAAAGCCAAAGAGCAAGTTGACCGTAGGTGACATTGGCACATTGGCAGATGGCTCGATCGCGTTGCTTCCCTACTCGATTTTTAGTGTTTACTCTGTCTCGGCCCTGACTATCCCGCTTCCGGCTGCCATCGTTGAGGACCCAAAGGCGAACCCAACCGGTGTTCTTCCGGACCTAGCTGGAATTCAGTCGGCTGGAACGCAGCTTGAGTTCACCAAGACTGGAACCAATGTTTCGGTCAAGTTGAACTACTCGCTAAAGCCAACCGCTCCGCAGGGTTCGGATGTGGCCCCAGCCCCTTACCAGGCGATCTACCCGGTTTCCATGGACCTTTGTGGCAAGCCCAGCAAGACCGTACGCGCGGTTGCCCGTTACATGCTCCGTGCAGACGCACAGGGAATCTTGACCACTCTGGTTCCGTTGCCAGAGTCGCTTCGTGCCGAGTCGCTTGATGTTGTTTCGGTGGGTCTTCCTAATCCAAAGGTCACTGCCCCAGCAAACTAACCAGTGGGCAAAAGAGAGTCGGTCGCCTCGTGCGGCCGATTTTCCTTTTAAGCACCGATGACGGACTCGTAGATAGCTATCGATCTTTTGACCAGTTCACTCTGGTACAGGGCGCTCCTCAGGTCGATGTGCTTGGTCTTTCCATCGGTGATATCTTGGTACGCCTGTTTCAAGGTGGCGGCCAGCGCCTCTACGCTCTGGTCTTTGACCCGCCAGTTGCTGTCGGCTGGCAGGTCGTCGACGATGTTCCAATCGCACAATACGCTCGGCGTTCCAACCACACCCGCCTCGTAGACGGTCATTCCCTGCGTCTCAAATCCCACACTGGTCTGGATTAGCGCGTCGGCATTGGCTAGGCGGCGCAGCATTTCATCGTGGCTCACCCGGCCAACAATGGACACCTGGTTTTGCAGGCCGTGGGCATCGATGAATTTCTGAGCCTGCTTCTCTAGCGGCCCGTTTCCGTACAGGCTTGCCGTAGCTGGGATTTTAGCTAGCGCAAACGCCTCTAGGAATTCCATTAGGCGCTTCTCCTGACTAAAGCGACCACTCCAGACAAACTCCACCGGCTCGTCGTCGGTGCGGCGATGCTGGGCCTTGAAAATGCCGTCCAGGGCTGCGTCGTCTACTCCAGTAGGAACCACATGGATGAAGCTCGCCACACCCATTTCCTTTGCTAGGCGGGCAAAGTGGCCGCTTGGTGCGATAACAGCGTTGGCTCGGCTCGAGACCTGACGCAAGTAGTTCCAACCGTTACCACGGCCTCTAAATGCC
>CAIYOE010000196.1 GCA_903927775.1 uncultured Micrococcales bacterium
CTACGGAAAGCGCGAGCACAACCTAGAGGCACAGAGTGCCGCAATCAACAACGCTCGTCGTCGCATTATTGCTGCTCGTGATTTGCCAGTTGGGCACATTATTCACGAAGACGACCTGATTGCTCTGCGTTCCAACGTTGGAATCGAAAACGCGCACTGTGATGAAGTGGTTGGCCGCGTGGTCGACTCAGCTATCGCTGCCGAACTGCCGCTTGAGTGGAATCAACTGGCGTAAGCCCCAACTCGACTACGGGGTAGAACTTTCGAACTAGAAGCCGATCTGCTTCAAGATTCGGCGCACAATGCGGTCGTTACTGCGGGTACCTGTTGCCTCTAGGGCACGAGTGTGAAGTTTGAACCGCAAGTCCTCGTTTGTGATTAGTTCTTTCAGATGAGCGGCCAGCGTTTCGGTGGAAACCAGTGCGCCAAGACCCAGCATGATTACGCCATTAGTTGGTGTCGTGTGGGTGTGGGTGAGTTCCTTGGCGTTTTGAGCCATGCAAATGGTCGGAATTCCCAGGCTAGAGAGTTCGGTAATGGTGCGCCCCGCAGAAGATAGCGCGATGTCGGCGTCTTCCATCACTGCCGGCATGTTCTTGACGTTGCTAAGAACCCGAAGCTTGAGCTTGTAGGCCTTGGGGTCAACTAGGTCGGCTCCCAAGCCGCGAACCAAAGTCACACGCCCCGGAAACTCGATGTATTCCAAAGCACGCAGCGCGGTCACGGCCAGATTCGAGGGATCGGTTCCTCCGAATAAAACCAGAACTTCTTCGACCGTCTCGTGGAATGTGATGTGTCGTTTTAGGCTCTCAAAGCTCGGTGCCAAAATGGCGTTCTCAACCCCGGTCAGTTGGCGCTCTGCAGGAACCCGCGGGTGCTCATACATGTCGGCGATCACTAGGTCCGCCACCTCGGCGCCGTCGCCCAGGTCCTCAAAAGTGACCACCTTGCAGAACCCGCCCAGCAGGGTCACAAACTCGGCCAGGTTATCCAGGCGGTCCAAAACCACTAAGTCTGCCTTGGACTTACGGGCGAACGAGAGGAACTCCAGGTCGCTGACCACGGTGGCAACTTCGAACGGATACTCTGCAAAAAACTCGGCACCCAGCGGCTTGTCATCACTTAGAACAATGGTGATTTGGTGGCGGGCCAATGAATACGCCAGTGCCAGAGTCCGGTACACGTGGCCCATGCCAAGTTCCTTGGCGGCGTCGGTGCGCAACAAAATACGCTTGCGACTGGCCAGGTGTTCCGCCACAGCCCAATCGCTAAAGGTATCGATATCCAGGGCCTCAGCCTCGGGCACCTCAACCAGGTTGATTGGCTCCACAATGCGGGTTCCGGTTCGAACAATGTCTGAAATGCGGGCACCGATGATGGCCCCCGACTCCTTGAACTTGGCCGGAAGTTCCTGGCGGTTCACCCTTGCGGCATAGTCGGGCTTTGGGTTGCCTTCAGCATCGAAAACCCATCCCAGGTGGCGGTCATCCACCACGGTGATCACGCTTCCGGCTCCCTGAGCAAAACGCTGCATGGCGTCTTTGACTCGGGCCGGCTTGATGAAGGGGCAGGTTGGCTGCATGGTCAGCAGTACATCGCTGTTATTGGCACCTAGTTCGGTAAGGAACGGAATGGTACGAAACATCACCTGATCCAGCGTGGCCTTGCCGGTGGTTTTTTCTTCGCGCAGCACAACAGCACCAAAGCGTTCGCTGATTTCGGCGATCTCGTCGTCGTCGGTGATGACCACCACGCGCCCGGGCAAAGTGCCTTGCAGCGCTGTTTTAATGGTGCGGGCAATCAGCGGTTCGCCTGCCAACAACCGAACGTTTTTACGAGGAACACCGGTGGAACCACCGCGCGCAGGAATCACAATCCATGGGGATTCCAGTTGTTCGTCCATCGTTGGCCTTTGGGGATTTTTGTGAGGTCCGAGCGGCTAGCGCTTGCGGTAAATCTTTGGCGGAACGCCCACGCTAAGTTCGATATCGCGCACGCGGTGCAGCGTCTTTGTGGTCAGCGAGCGAACGCTCATTATGCTGTCGGCGATGATGCCGA
>CAIYOE010000197.1 GCA_903927775.1 uncultured Micrococcales bacterium
CCGGTTACCAATACGGTTCTTGGAGTGCTCATTTGGGTTCGCTTTCTTTGGCGGTTGGGAATGAAACTGCCATCATCGATGGTTGTTTACGCAGTGGTTCAACACAGTTTGAATCAAGAGAATTCTAGTCCTAGCCTTGTAGCTAGGCAGTTATCTAAGGAGTTGCGTTGGCCACCGAACCGCAGAGCGTTACCTCGTTAGAGGTGGCTCCGGAGCAAGAGCGTCGCGGCAGAATGCTGCGCTACTCGTTGGCCATGACCATTCGCTTTGTCTGCGTTATTTTGTCTGTGGTTTTGCATGGCTGGCTGATGTGGGTGGCTATTGCTGGTGCGGTCTTCCTGCCTTATTTTGCGGTGGTATTGGCAAATAACGTTGGTTCTGCAGCTACCAAGACAAAGTCGGCCACCGCGGTGGCAGCGCCGACCATCAGCATTGGCGCCGACGCCTTTGTGAACGCCAGTAGCCCGAAAGACTAGGCAACAGCAATCTTGACCAAGTGCTCCAGAGCCGGTTGTTCGGCAGCTGCTACCCAACAAGTTATTTGGCGCAACCCAAAGATTCACACCGATGAGCGCACCAAGGTCTGGTTAGCCTGCCCCGACCATTTAGAGTTTCTAACAGAGTATTTATCTGCCCGCGGCTTTTTCCTTGACTCCAAGCCGCTTTAGGGACTAATCATGGCAAGCGACTACGTAAAGTCATCTGTTTCAAGGTGGCTTCGCTGGTTTGCTCTGGCAATTGTGTTCGCTATTGCCTGTGCCTTCTTGGCTAACTGGCAGTTGAATCGCCGCGAGCAAGTGGTCAAAATCATCGAGCGAATCGATCGAAACTATTCGCACCAGCGCGTTCGCCTCGAGGTAATGGTTCCACAACTGGACCAGTTCAAACTAAGCCGCCAGTATCGCAAGGTTTGGGTACATGGGCACTATTTGGCAGACCAGGCCAACCTGGTTCGTAACCGCCCGCAAAACGGTGCTCAGGGATTCAAACAGATCGTCCCTTTCCAGCTAGACAATGGAAAAGTAATCGTGATCGATCGCGGTTGGGTACCTGCGGGTCAGTCGCCAGAGCGACCAGATAGTTTGCCAAAGGTTCCAGCTGGCACTCTTTACATCGATGGAAGACTGCAAGCTGGAGAGGCTGCCACCGCGACCAACACTCCTCCGCACCAGGTCACGAATATTGATTTGCCCTACCTAGCCAAAGTTGCCGGGGTTGCGCAAAGCTCTTTTTACACGGGAGCCTATTTGCAGCTGTCGGGTGAATCACCCGCGCCCAAGGGTTTTGCTCCTCAAAAGGAAGTTCGCCCGGACATAACCGAGGGCAATCACCTGAGTTACGCGTTCCAGTGGGTAATTTTTGCCATCATGGCGTTTATAGCACTTGGTTGGGCGATTCGTCAGGAACGCTTGCACCTACGTGCCAAGAACGACCCTAACTTTGTGATCAAAAAGCGTAAGCGCGTTGGCGACGAAGACAACGACGCCGAAGACGCGCTGTTAGCTGAGCGAGATTAGGTCGGCGTAAGACTGGTTCCAGTGGTCTTCGATTCCATCGGGCAGAATCAAAACGCGCTCAGGGTTTAGGGCCTCAACCGCACCAACGTCGTGCGAAACCAGAACAACTGCACCCTTGAACGAATCCAAGGCGCGCAGAATCTCAAGGCGGCTAGCCGGGTCCAAGTTGTTGGTTGGCTCGTCTAGCAGCAGCACATTTGCGCTGGAAACCACCAGCGAGGCCAATGCCAAACGCGTTTTTTCTCCACCGGAAAGCACCCCGGCTGGCTTAGAGACGTCGTCTCCGCTAAACAGGAACGAACCCAAAACCTTGCGGGCATCGGTGTCTGCCAAATGCGGAGCGTTCATCTGCATGTTCTCTAGAACAGTCTTTTTCACATCCAGGGTTTCGTGTTCCTGGGCAAAGTAACCGATCTTTAGGCCATGTCCCGGCTCAATAATTCCAGTGTCGGGGGTCTCCACGCCAGCCAGCATTCGCAGCAAGGTGGTCTTTCCGGCACCGTTGAGACCAATCACAACCACCTTGGACCCGCGGTCGATCGCGAGGTCTACCGAGGTGAAGATTTCAAGCGAGCCGTAGGACTTGCTGAGGTTGCTGGCCATCAATGGAGTCTTACCGCAGGGTGCAGGGTCCGGGAACTTAATCTTGGCAACGCGGTCGCTCTCGCGCACATCGTCTAGATTGCTCAGCATGGCTTCGGCTCGGCGAACCATCTGCTTGGCTGCAACTGCTTTAGACGCCTTGGCGCCGAACTTAGCTGCCTGAAGTGTGAGTGTTGCTGCCTTCTTTTCAGCGATGGCGCGTTCGCGCTTGCGGCGTTCCTCGTCTTCAAGGCGCTGTTTTTGGTACTGCTTCCAGCCCATGTTGTAGATGTCGATGACCTGACGAATGGCATCTAGG
>CAIYOE010000198.1 GCA_903927775.1 uncultured Micrococcales bacterium
GCACGCATGGTGAGGATTGTGGTGATGAAGTTCACACCACCCATGATGGTTCCGAATCCGCTAAGAGCCAGACCGAAGACCCATAGGTCTCCGCCGATTCCAGGGGTAAAGGTGGTGTTAGCCAACGGCTGGTACGCGAACCAACCGAAGCCAGCCGCTCCCTGAGGAGTGAAGTATCCGCTCACTGCAACGAACGAACCAAAGAAGTAGAACCAGTAGGCTATGGCGTTCAAACGAGGGAAGGCTACGTCTGGTGCGCCGATCTGAACCGGCATCAAAACGTTAGCGAAGCCTGCAAAAAGAGGGGTTGCAAACATTAGCAACATGATGGTGCCGTGCATGGTGAACAGCTGGTTGTACTGTTCCTTGGTTGCAACCACAGAAAGACCTGGCAGCGCAAGCTGAGCACGGATGATCAGTGCCATGATTCCACCGATGATGAAGTACAGGAACGAGGTGATCAGGTACAGGTAACCGATCTTCTTGTGGTCGGTAGTGGTGAGCCAGTCGACCAGAATGCGTCCCTTGGACTTAGCAGGGGCCTGAGCAGTGGTAGTAGCCATTTTCAAGATTCCTTAGTACTAGTTCTGTGCCTTGTTGCCTGGCAAGTTGAGTTGACGACTTAGGTCTAGGCCTAGTTGTCCGTTGTTTCCAGCCGCCTTTAGAGAAGCGATGTGGGTGTCGTACTGGGCCTGAGTAACGACCTTGACGTTGAAAAGCATCACGCTGTGGAACTCGCCACAAAGCTCGGCACACTTTCCGCGGAAAGTGCCCAACTCGGTCGGAGTGAAGTAAATCTTGTTGGTCTTGCCTGGGAACATGTCCTTCTTGTAAAGGAACTCAACCACCCAGAAAGAGTGAATTACATCGCGCGAGGTTAAATCGATTTCAACGCTCTTGTTGACTGGTAGCCAAAGGGTTGGCAGCGATGCCTCGGTGTTGGCAGGCGCCCCGGCGCTGTTGCCGTCCTGGTATTGGATTCCCGAGTCATAAGTGTTCTCTGAGACATAGTTGAAATCCCATGACCACTGCTTGCCGATTACCTGAACCACGTGCGATGAGCCGGCAGCTGGTGGGGTCTCGATCGCGGTCATGGTCTTGGCAGTGAAAGCAAAGAAACCGATGGTAATGATGAACGGGACCACGGTGAATAGAGTCTCGATCGGCATGTTGTAACGAAGCTGAACTGGAAGACCGGTCTCGCCCTTACGACGACGGTATGCGATCAGCGCGAACGCCAGTAGACCCCAAGAAATCACGCCGACAATGAGCAAAACAATCCAAGAGGTGTTCCAAAGGCCAACGATGGACGAAGTGTGGTTGGTGGTCTTGCCATCTCCTGCTAGGAAGCCGGTCTTCAGTCTTTCTGCCGAACAACCGGTGAGTGTTAGTAGTAGCAAGGAAGTAGCGGCTGAAACAGCAGCCAACTTCATACGGCGCTTAGGAAGCACAATCGACCCTTCAAAAATTCGCATTGTTACGGCTTCTATCCTATTCCCCGAGCGGATGGTTTCAGCCCTGAAAGCCTCCAAATCCGCGTGGTTTTCGTTTAAATAAAAACCCCGCCCGATGATTCGAGCGGGGTTTTCGCGATTTGCAAAATAACCTAGTTGAAGCTATCTCCGCAGGCGCAAGAGCCCTGAGCGTTTGGGTTGTCGATCGTGAAACCCTGCTTCTGGATCGTGTCTTCGAAGTCAATCGATGCGCCATCTAGGTAAGGCACGGACATCATGTCAACCACTACCTCGACTCCGTCGTACTCGCGTACTGCGTCGTTTTCGGCAATAGCTTCATCGAAGTAAAGCTGGTAAATCAGGCCGCTGCATCCACCAGGCTGGACGGCGATACGAAGACGAAGGTCGTCACGGCCTTCTGCCGCAATTAGGCTCTTGACCTTGGCCTGGGCAACCTCGGTAAGTGCAACTCCGTGAGTCAGTGTGTCGGTCATTTTGCGTCCTTAGAACTAGGGGTGACTTCTTGAATTGTAAATCAGTTTCGTATCGAATTGCTTCCCAAAAGCAGCAGCGATTCCGCGACCATGGCATTTTGCAAGCTCTTGAGGTGCACAGACTCATTTGGGCTGTGTGCGCGTGAATCAGGGTCTTCGACCCCTGTCACCAAAATCTGTGCGGCCGGGAACAGTTCAACCAAATCAGCGATGAAAGGAATCGAACCACCGATGCCGATATCCACCGATTCGTAGCCGTAGGCATGGGTAAGCGCCTGCTCCATGAGTGGCTTTGCCCAGCCGGTTGAATTCACCAAATACGGCTTACCCTTTTCGATTTCACCAAAGGTGACCTTGGCGCCGAAAGGCACCGTGTCCAAGATGTGCCGCTGAAGAGCTTCAAGCGCGACGTCTGGGTCCTGTCCAGGGGCGATGCGCATGCTGACCTTGGCTTTCACCGATGGAAGCAACGTGTTGCTTGAGAGCGCCACAGACTGGCCATCGATGCCGATCACGGTGATGGAAGGTTTGGTCCAGTTGCGATCCAAGATGCTTCCCTCGCCCACCTGACTGACACCTTCTAATAGGCCGCTGTCGCGACGGAGGTCGGCATCGGTGAATTCCAGTTCAGCAGCCTTGCCCTGGACTAGCCCTGGCACGGCAACATTGCCTTGTTCATCGTGCAAAGCAGCCAGGGTGCGAATCATGGCGAACATGGCATCGGGTACTACTCCCCCGAACATTCCGCTGTGAACAGCGTGATCCAGGGTGCGAACCTCGAATACCTGCGAAACTAAACCGCGCAGAGTGGTGGTGATAGCCGGAACATCAATGCTCCAGTTGCCGCTGTCGGCAACAACAATCACGTCTGATTTGAGATCGTTTTGGTTGGCCTCGAGGAAATTCCTGAAGCTCGGGCTACCGGCTTCTTCCTCGCCCTCGATAAAGCAGGTGATACCAAGGTCGAAGTCGTCGCCAGCAATCGCTTTCAGTGTCTGGATTGCGGTGAGGTGTGCGATGATGCCGGCTTTGTCGTCTGCTGCACCGCGACCGTACATTCGTCCATCGATAACAGTCGGCTGGAACTCTGGGGTCTTCCAGATCGAGGCATCTCCTGGTGGCTGCACATCGTGGTGGGCATAAAGAAGGATTTGTGGCGCACCGTTCTTGGCGGCACGCCTTGCAACCACAGCTGGTGCACCCATCTTGGCTGGCTCCCCGGCTGCTACAGGAACCGGTGCCCGACGAATCTCCACCCAGTCGAAAACTCCGGTTTCGTTCAGAAGTTCGGCCACTTTCGCAGCGCTGAGTTCGAGGTTGTTGGCGTCAAATGCGTCCCAGGCGATACCGGGAATTCGAACTAAATCACCAAGCGTTCCAACCATATTTGGAAAAGCCTGGGATACCTGGTCTTTGGCAAGGTTTACTTGCTGAGAACTGAGAGAAACGCCATTGGTCATAGAGGTAATCTTATTCAGGAACCTGAGAATCAAGGACATTGATGACTGACAACGCACCAGAGCAGACCACCCAAGCGCCAAGCACCGCGGCGCAGACCAAGGGCAAGGCAACTCCAAGCCGCAAAGAACGAGAAGCGGCCAATCGCAAAACCATCATGAGCGATCGCACCCCGGAGGCGCGCAAGGCTCAGAAGGCTAAATTGGCAGCGGATCGCGCCCGCGCCCGCGCTGGAATGAACGCCGGAGAAGACAAGTACCTTAGCGCTCGCGACCGTGGTCCACAGCGCAGAATGGTTCGGGACCTAGTGGATTCGCGCTTCACTATTGGTGAAGCAATGGTTCCGCTAATGGTGGTTGTTCTGCTACTTAGCACTTTCAAAAGCACCGAACTTCAGTTGGTTCTCTCTTTGGTGATGTGGGCACTAATGATCGCTATCGCTATCGATGCGTTCATCATTGGAAGAAACGTGAAAAACAAGGTCGCCGAAAAGTTCGGCGAAGACAAGGTCGAAAAAGGTCTGCGCTGGTACGCGGCGGTTCGTAGCACTCAGTTACGTTCGATGCGTTTGCCTAAGCCACAGGTTGGCCGCGGAGTAAAGAGGTAAGAGCTCCTCGGAGCGAAGGCGCTCTTCAGCCGCTGAGGTGGCTCGAGCGCCAATCAAAAAACAAGTAAATCCATCGATGACAAAGGAGTTAGACATGCAGTATCGCTACCTAGGTAATAGTGGTTTCAAGGTTTCAGAGTTGGTTTACGGAAACTGGCTTACACACGTTAGCCAGGTGACCAACGACGCCGCGATTGCGACCGTGCACGCAGCCCTAGACGGTGGAATCACCAGCTTCGACACCGCCGACGTCTACGCCAACCAGGCTGCCGAGACCGTTTTGGGTGAGGCCCTCAAGGGCCAGCGCCGCGAAGGCCTCGAGATCTTCACCAAGTGCTACTGGCCTGTTGCAGAGCGCGGCGCCAACGACACCGGTCTTAGCCGCAAGCACATCATGGAGAGCATCAATGGCTCGCTAAAGCGCATGAACTTGGACTACTTTGA
>CAIYOE010000199.1 GCA_903927775.1 uncultured Micrococcales bacterium
CCAATCAGATCACCAAGGTGGTCATCACGGGAATCCAAACCAACTATTGCTGCGAAACCACGGCTCGCATGGCGGGAAACCTGGGCTTCGAAACGATTTTTGCTATCGATGCCACCGCCACCTTCCCCAAGGAAACCGATTACGGTGTGCTAAGTGCCGATGAGCTTTACCGAGCTACCGCAATCAACCTGGATGGCGAGTTTGCCCAGGTCTTGACCACCAAACAGGTGCTCGAAAGCCTGTAAAGCTCCACTGGTTCCCCGCCAACCGCCAACTAAACTGGTGGCATGGCAAAGCAGAGTTTCAATCCGCGCAGAGTATTGCTGGTGCACGCGCACCCAGACGACGAGAGCCTGTTCACAGGTCACGTGATCGCGGATCGAATCGCCAGCGGAGCCGAAGTCTTTTTGCTAACTCTGACTCGCGGTGAACGTGGCAAAGTCAAGCTAGCCGACCTCAAGCCTCTTGAAGGTCGTGGCCAGCAGATGGGTGCATTCCGCACCGCCGAGCTGATGAACGCCATCGCTGAATACACTGTTGGAGACAACAAGGTGCAGCACGCGTTTGCCGGAACCCGCGCCTACCTAGACAGCGGAATCCGACTGAATGCCTTTGGCAAGGCAACCCGCAAGCGTGTTCTAGACGAAATGAGCCTTGCGGCCGCGGCCACAGCCGTTATTGCCGACGACATTTTGGCCATCATGAAGCAGATTCGCCCAGATGCGGTAATCACTTACAACAGCCGTGGCGGCTTTGGCCACCCTGATCACAAAAAGGCCTACGAGGCTTCGGCCCTGGCCATTCGGTTGTACGCCAAAGAACACCGCCCACCGCAGTTCTGGACCATTGCCGAACCTGGGGAGCGCTTCGACATCGAGGTTGGTGGCAAAGCCACCGCGGCCGTAAAGAAGGCGGCTCTGTCGGCGCACGCCAGCCAGGTTCTGATCAAAGAAGAGACTTACTCATTGGTGACGGGCAAAGAGACCCGCTACGACGCCCCCGAGCGCCTGCGACGTGCCAACGCTTCTTACTGGAGCAGCGTGAAACCGTGGATGCGCTCGCTCTGGGCGTTGCCCCTGGGCTGGCTTCTTGGGATCGCTGGAACACTCTTGCACCTCACCAAAACCGAGGCTGGATTACCAATCGGCTTGATTATTGCCCTGCTTATGGTGGCAACTCTTAGCCTGGCGCTTCGAATCATGCGTAGAAGCCGCGGAGCCCTGTACCTCATGGCTTTGGCATTCATTGTGACTGTTTTGCAGATGGCTCAAAAATCCTCTGGCGACTCCCAATTCGTGACCAACTCGACGTTAAGTACCTACTGGGTTTACGGTTCGATCGCGCTGATTTTCCTGATTGTGATATTCCCTCGCCTACACAAGGCGGTTTGGAGTCAGAACGCGTCGGGTCACCGTTAAAATAGACCTAGTTTTCGAAGGGAACCCACTGTGACTTATGTAATCGCTCTGCCATGTGTAGATGTAATGGACAAGGCCTGCATCGAAGAATGCCCGGTCGACTGCATTTACGAGGGCGACCGCATGCTTTACATCCACCCGGATGAGTGTGTGGACTGTGGTGCCTGCGAGCCAGTGTGCCCGGTTGAAGCCATCTACTACGAAGACGACCTTCCTAAGCAGTGGAGCGAGTACTACAAGGCCAACGTGGAGTTCTTTGAGACCATCGGTTCGCCTGGAGGCGCTGCCAAGGTCGGCCACATCAATAGCGACCACGCTGTGATTCTGGCTCTGCCAAACCAGGCGGAATAACTCTTGTTCGACCGCCTGCCCGAATACCCTTGGCAGCAGCTAAAGCCGTATTCAGCGCTGGCGGCAAAGCACCCGGGCGGTGCGGTTGACCTCAGCATTGGTTCACCAATCGACCCGACCCCGGCCGTGGTTCAACAAGCCATAATCTCTAGCGCCAACGCACCGGGATATCCTTCGACGGCCGGTTCTCTGGCTTTTAGAAACGCCGTGGTCGAGTGGTTTGAGCGCCGTCGTGGCGTTACCGGCTTGACCGAGGCCAACATCATGCCAACAATCGGTTCCAAGGAACTGATCAGTTTTCTGCCGCTCTTTCTGGGCCTTGGTCCCCTAGACGCCGTGGTTCAGCCCAAGGCCGCCTATACCGCCTATGCCGTGGGAGCAGCCCTAGCCGGCGCCCAGATCGTGTCCGAAGACGACCCGGAGCTGTGGCCGGCCAACGCGAAACTCATCTGGATCAACTCGCCAGGAAACCCAGATGGCAAGGTGCTAGACGTAGAGTTTTTGCGCAAGGCAGTTGCCAAAGCCCGCAGTATCGGCGCCCTGCTAGCCAGCGATGAGTGTTATGCCGAACTGGGCTGGGATGGCAAGTGGGCCACCGAGGTAATCCCGAGCATTCTGGATCCGCGAGTTACCGACGGAGATATCAGCGGTTTGTTGTGCGTTTATTCGCTGAGCAAGCAGAGTAACCTGGCCGGCTACCGAGCCGCGTTTGCCGCAGGTCCAGCCGACCTAGTCAAGGCCATCGTGAACCTGCGCATGCATTCCGGCATGATCACACCGCTTCCGGTGCAAAACGCCGTGGTTGCAGCGTTGGGCGATGAAGCCCACGTTCTTGCCGAAAAGGAGCTCTACCGCGATCGCCGGGCCGTTCTGCTAGCGGCAGTTCGTGAATACGGCTTTGAAGTAAGTAGCAGCGAGGCCGGGCTTTACCTTTGGGCCACTCTAGGCGAGGACTGTTGGGTCACCGTGCAACGCATGGCAGAGCTAGGCATCGTTGTGGTCCCGGGCAGCTTCTACGGTGATTTCAGCCCCAACCACGTTCGCTTTTCCATCACTGCAACCGATGCAAATATCGCTGAGGCCGCCAAGCGATTGCGCGATGCGGTTAGTCTTAGATAGTTCAAAGCCTCAAGGAGTTCCGTTGACTGCCAACGAAAAAGTTGCCCTCACATATGGTGAAACTACCATCGAGCTTCCAGTTCTGCACAGCGTAGATGGCCCAGACGCCATCGATGTTTCCAAGCTAATTGCTGGAACCGGCCTAACCGCCTACGACCAGGGCTTTGTCAACACCGCGAGCACCAAGAGTGCCATCACTTACATCGATGGCGAAGCCGGTATTTTGCGTTACCGCGGCTACCCGATCGAGGAACTAGCCGGCAAGAAGAGCTTTCTAGAGGTTTCGTACCTTTTGGTTTACGGAGAGCTACCCAACGCCCAGGAACTGGCAAAGTTCGACAACCGTATTCGTCGCCACACTTTGCTACACGAAGACCTCAAGCAGTTCTACCACTCGTTCCCACAGAGCGCACACCCCATGTCGGTTCTTACCGCCGGTGTCTCGCTGCTGAGCACCTTTTACCAGGACTCGCTGAACCCACACGACCC
>CAIYOE010000200.1 GCA_903927775.1 uncultured Micrococcales bacterium
CGCTGCTAACGTAGCCGACGCAAAACGAGCAGTCGCCAGCACCGACCCAGACGCCGTTGTCGTCGACATCGAACTTGGCCCGGGGCCTAACGGCTTCGACTTTGCCGAATTCATGCAGCGCACATCGCCAGATGTCGGAATCGTGTTCCTCACCAACATCCCCGACCCGCGTTTTGTTGGCAAAGAAAAGAAGGTCGTTCCTTCTAACGCCGCGTACCTTCGTAAGTCCCAGTTGGTCAACAGCACAGAACTCATCGATGCCCTAGATGCCGTCCTACGCGATCGCGCTAGCGTGAAATATCGTCACGATTTAGATTCCACTAGGCCACTTGCAACGCTCTCTAAGAAGCAGCTTGGAGTTTTGGCCTTGGTCGCACAGGGTATGAGCAACAGCCAGATCGCCGACCTCCGTGGGACAACAGTCCGCGCGGTGGAGGGCATGGTTAGCCGAGTTTTTGAGGCCCTAAACATCAGTACTAGCGCAGACGGCAACGCTCGAGTTGAGGCTGCAAGGACCTTCCTAAAGGCGACTGGAAATATCGCAGGGGACTAGCAAGTGGGATTGCTGGATGCCTTAGAGTCGGCTGCCAAACGCTTTCGACCGGTAAACGAGTTCACTCGGCTGGGCGCCGACTACGGCTACTCGTGGTGGGTGATTCTGCTTTTCGCTTTTCCTTCTTATGGCACGAACCTTTTCTATGACCCTCAGCGTCTGGGTGGTTCGATGGCATCGTGGATTCCCGTTGCGCTCATCACTTACGCGGCTACGGTGGTCATGTTCGTATTTTTCAAATTCATAAAGTTTTACGTTGCAAAAGCCTCGGGCATCGTCTTTATCATCGGTAGCTACCTGATAATCGGCTGGGTCCGCGGATTGGTTGCTTACTACGTTGCGCTGGATCAGGGTGTTGGTACCCAGAGCGACATTTACTTTAGGTTGGTATCACCTCCGATTTTCACGCTGGTGAGCATGACGGTTTGTGCGGCCGTGGTCACCACCGTTTCGCTTCAGCAGGAAGCCCTTAGCGAGTTGGCTAAAGAGCGCACCATGCTCAAAGGCGCAATTTCAAACTTTAGAACCATGCAGGAGCGCCTTCAGAATGAGCTGCTTGTGCGTGTAACAGGAATCATCAGTCCGGTCATCGATGACTTGCGGCGCAAGTTGGATCAGGCTGGAAATCCTGGTCAAGTGGCCAAGGCGCTGACCACTTTGCAAGTAACTGTGGACGACGTGGTTCGCCCTTTGAGCCACCAGATTGCAAACAGCGACCTTGATCCAGTTCTGGACACCACCGGACCAATCAAAATTAGCCGCACCGGATTGCTGCCCGATCGTATCCAGGTTTCGCTTGCTCCCGCCTGGGGTGTAGTGCTCGGAATTGGTTCCGCGACCACTCCGTTCGCAGCGACATTCAACCCGTTTCAGGCAGCCATGTCTGTGTTTTTGGTTGGCTTCAGCGCATACGTCACCCTGAAGGTCATTGAGGGAATCATCGGTGACCGTTGGTATCGACCGGTTACAGTGGCTTTTTTGTTCACGATGGCCTATGGGGTCGCGGGTTTTGTGGCGCCTTTGTTCTGGACTCGAACCCCTTGGCAGTTCACTACCACAATGCACCTAAACTTTGCCGGACTCAACATCATCATCGGCATCGTAATGTTCGTGGTTCACCTTGCCAACAGCTATCGCAGGCAAAGTATTGCGGACCTTCAAAGCGTGAACGCGGATATGGCTTTGCTCACCAGTCAGCTGAGGCAGCAGGTTTGGCTGGACCACAGACGCGTAGCCCAGGTTTTGCACGGTTCCGTCCAGGGCGCAATGTATGCGGCGGCTATTCGACTTAGTCGCGAAACCTCCCCGAC
The DNA here is from genome assembly GCA_903927775.1 of uncultured Micrococcales bacterium. Lineage (GTDB taxonomy): Bacteria > Actinomycetota > Actinomycetes > Actinomycetales > Microbacteriaceae > Rhodoluna. The sequence goes on from CAIYOE010000200.1 coordinate 1,864, forward strand.
TCCCGAGACCATTGAATCAGTTCAGAAAGACATTTCCGACGCCCTAGCAGAGGTTTCGCGAGCCAAGTCCGAAGACTTTGTGTTTGAGGAAGTTCTGGACTCGATTATCGATCTATGGCAAGACTCGATCAACTTTGACCTTTCCTTGGATGAGAAGGCAATTCGTAAATTGAATTTGAATGCCGATGCCGCCGAGTGCATGCTGGAAGTTTTGCGTGAAGCAGTAAATAACTCGGTCAAGCACGGCGGCGCCAGGAACGTTTCGGTCGAGATCTCGCCAAAAGAGCGCGGTTTGTTGAGCCTCGTGGTTACCAACGATGGCAAGCCAATCGACCCTAAGAACCCCAAAGGCTACGGCTCCAACGTTCTAGACGAGCTCACTCACCAGTGGAACATCGCCAATACCGCTCGCGGCGTTCAATTGAGTGCTCTGGTAGTTGGCTAGTTAGCTGTTTCTGGGTGTGCGGAAAAGCATGTAAGCGCCCGCAATAATCAAAGCCAAACCCAGCCACCAGGTTTCAATCACCTTTGCTAAAGCCAGCACCTCAACAACCACACCGATGCCGGTGGTGAACGCGCCAAGAGTCCAGACGGGGTTTAGCGCGGAAACTCCAGAGCGCTTGAGTGCTGGTAGCGCCGTTAGCTTGCTGTGGCAGTGACGACACAGTGTTGCCTCTCGGCGAACGTACTCGGCACACTTTGGACATTGACGACGGCCGGGTAGGTACTCCTCGGAAACGGGGAGCGCTGCCACGATAACGCCCATTACTAGAGACGTAGCAATAAGGCTGAACCAAAAGTAGGTGAACCAACTTCGATTTCTAGCCACCGCACTGCGAGCCACAAAAACTGCGCTGAGGGTGTTAACTGTCAGCAGCGAAACCGCCGAAGGCAACCAACTCTGGATGGTTGTAACGATCTCGTTTGAAACTGTTGAAACAGACATTAGATCCCCGAATCTAACTTTTTACAGGCTGGCTAGGACTCCGTTTAGGTCCACCAAAGTTGGCGGCTCTGCTCCCGCTCGCTCGCAGGCAATGCTGGCTGCTACCCCGGCAACGCGCACAAACTCGGCTATGGTTTCGTCGGAGAGATTGGTCAGTCGGTCGAACGGGTCGCTCCCCAAGGCATCAACATCGCTGAGTTGACCCAGCAGGTTTGCACAGAAAGTGTCACCGGCGCCCACGGTGTCTACCACCGTGATTTTGCGGCTAGGCACATCGATGCGGGTCTCGGCACCTCGGTAAATCGAGACGCCCTCGCCTCCGCGAGTCACAAAAACGTGACGACCAGAGTCGCCGATCCACTGACGAACAATGCGGTCGATCTTGACCTGGTACTTGTCATCGGTTTCATCCAGTTGATACAGCCACGCGATGTCTTCGTCGCTGGCCTTAATGAGGTTCGAAATCTGGTTCACGCGCTCCACGCGATCGCGTTCGGTTTCCGGGTCGAATCCGAGTGCCGGGCGCATGTTGATGTCGTGGCTGATGGTGACCGACTTTTGGTTGTAGTGAGCGCGCGCCCACTTTTCGATAACCAAGTTCCCGGGCTCCATAGCCATGGTTAGGCAACCGAACTGGATTGCAGTGGCGTGAAGATTTTCTAGGTCTAGGTCGGTTGGTAGCTCGGCGTCGGTCCAGCCCCAGTCGGCGGTGCCGTTTACATAAAAGGAGTAGCTCGGGATTCCCTCGGCATCGATTGAAACAACCGCCAGTGTGGTCAGTTCTTTGGCATCGATGGCGTGGTCTAGGCCGACCCCGTTCGACTCCAAACGCTGACGAATGATCTTGCCGAAGCGGTCGTTACTGAGGCGAGCCAAGAACTGCTGTTTGGTTCCTCGTCGGGCCAGTGCGATTGCAACGTTGGCGTTCGCACCTCCCACGATTGCCTGGAACCCGCCAGGCTGGTTGCGGTCTTCGATTAGGTCGATTAGGGCTTCGCCGATAACAAGAATCATGACTAAAACTTACTCCATCCATAGTTCAGGTCTAAGTATCAGATTGGCCACTGAGCCTCTGGCTACCAACTCCACTGGAAGCGCAATTTGCTCCTCCGGCTGTCCGGGCTCTTCGATGTTCGCCACTAGTTTTTCCACTGCGATGCGGCTCAATTCCTCAACGGGGCGAGCCACCACAGTGATGCCAGGGCTCATGGCTTCTAGCCACTGACTGTCATCGATGGTGACCAAGGAGATATCCTTGCCGATTGTGAGCTGGCGATTGCCCGCCACTTTCAGCACGGCTAGGGCCATGTCGTTATTACTGGTGAGAATCACCGACGGGGGCTTCGGCTGATCAAGAAGGCGCATCACCGCGGCCTCGGAGGCCGAGGGAAGATCCTCGCAGTAGAGCCAGGTTTGCATCTTGGGCTTGATGCCGCCATCTGAGGCGGCCTTGGCAAAGCCATTGATGCGGTCCTCTACTGTGCTTAGCAATAGGGGAGGTCGTTCCTGGGTGAAACCCGCAACGCCCGATGCGGCAATTAGGAACCCGAGACGTTTGTGACCCAGTGAAAGAACGTGACGCACGGCCTCTTCTGCACCTTGAAAATCCTCGGTGGTGATGCTGGTTACCTGCAGGCCATCGATTCTGCGGTCGATAAAAACGATTGGTTTGTTGTCGAGTTGATCGGGTGTTAGGTGATCTGGAATTGCGGTGGCAGCGGGCACCACGATAAGGCCATCGACCTGTTTTTCAATCAGCGTGATGATCGCCGAGCGTTCTGCGGCGAGGTCTTCGTTTGTGTTGGTGATCAGCACCTGGTAGCCCAACTCGCGCGCGGCATCCACTACACCCTTAGTGGCTCGGTCAAAGAAGGCGTTAGTGAAGTCGGCCACGATCACCAAACCGATTGTTTTGGTTTTACCCCTGCGCATAGCCTTGGCAACTTCATTTGGCCGGTATCCCAGTTCTTCGGCCACCCTGCGAACATGAAGCTGAGTGGCGGCATTTATGCGCCCGTAGTTGCTTAGAGCCCTGGATGCTGTGGCTCGCGACACGCCTGCCTTTTCGGCAACATCCACAATGGTGGGTTTTCCCGTGCTCGCCTTTGGCATGGTGGCTCCTTGTTTGGGGTGTCAAAGCGTTACTAACCCGTTATGCAGAAAACTTGCCCACCCAACATCTATGCTGGTTTGATATTAGCAGGATTTGTGAGAACGTTCTCGCAAGTCTCGCAAATAAACCTATCAAGGAGAAAACAATGAAGAGCACTACCCGCGTGTTTGCAGCAGTTGCTGCAGCAGCAGTAGCTCTGGGCACCGTTGCGACCATCGCAGCTCCAGCTCAGGCCGCTAAGAAGATCAAGATTGCCTTCGTAATGGGTGCAATCAACGACCCATTCTTCAACGCAATGAAGGTCGGCGCTACCGCCGAGGCAAAGGCACAGGGCGTAGACCTACTTTGGAAGGGCGACGCTGAGTACTCGGCAGCAACCCAGCTTCCAGTTGTTAAGAACGTAATCGCAACCCTTTCCAAGGGCGACGGCCTAGTTCTAATCCCAACCGACGGTGCAGCACTTCAGGCATCGAACGACCAGGCTGCAAAGAAGGGCATCGTTGTTGCTAACGTCGACACCCAGGTTGCAAACCTATCGAAGGTTCTAATCCAGATCACCGGCGACAACGCTGACGGTGGCGCAAAGGCAGCAGCTGCTATTGCTAACGCAATCGGCTACAAGGCCGGCAGCAAGTACGACGTAGTTATCGGCCTAACCTCGGCTACCGCTACCACCAACGTTGCACGTCTAGAGGGCTTCAAGGCTGCAGTTGCCAAGAGCTACCCAGGTCTAAACATCGTAGACACCGCTTACTCGGCTTCTAACCCACAGACCGCAGACACCAACGTTGCCGGCTGGTTGACCAAGTTCCCTAACCTAAAGGGTATCTTCGCAATCGACGGAACTAACGCTTCGGGTGCCGCTGCAGCTCTTCAGGCTAAGGGCCTAGTTGGCAAGATTGCACTTGTTGGCTACGACGCTTACCCAGCAAACGTCGCACTAATCAAGAGCGGCGTATTCACCGCTCTGATCGCACAGGACCCAGCTGCCGAGGCTCGCCTTGCAGTCAAGACCATCGTTGCAAACATCAAGAAGGGCACCAAGCCAGCTAAGAAGCAGGTTGTAATCCCTAACGTGGCTCTGACCAGCGCAACCTCTGCTGCTGACCTAGCTAAGTACACCTACAAGACCAACTAATTCGGTCTTAAAGAATCAAAATCAGATTGGCTAACGCTGGTCTAAAGAAATCAACAAAAGGTAATAAAAAATGACCGACAGCAAGCAGGCTTCCTCACCGGTTGAGAAGTCTCCGCTCAAAGCAAGGATTTCAAACCTCCTTGGTAACCAGAGCGCAGTCCTTGTAATCACTCTCGTAGTGCTTGCAGCTTTCTTCCAGTGGGGTTCCGGCGGCATCTTCCTTCAAACGGATTTGCTCGGAACTGTAATGGATCAGTGGGGTTCATACATCCTGCTTGCTGTCGCTCAGCTTTTCGTGGTTATCACCGGTGGAATCGACCTTTCGGTCGGTTCCACCGTGAGCCTCAGTTCGGTAGTAGCTGGTTGGGTAGTTGTAAAGCAGATGAACGTGGGAGCCGAGATCACCGGCGCCGCAGCTCTGCCCTACATTGGCCTAATCACTCTTATCTGTTTGGCCGTAGGAATCTTGGTTGGTCTGGTCAATTCGTTCCTTATCAACCAACTCAAGATTGTTCCGTTTATCGCTACCCTGGCAACCATGGGTGCCTCAAACGGTATCGCCGTAATGATCTCAGTCGGCCAGCCACTTCAGGGTCCGAACGACTGGGACCTTGGCACCCTTTGGGCGATTGGCGACTTTACTCTTCCGGTATCCACCATGGTTTTCATCACCTTGGTTATAACCACTGTTGTCGGCCTGTTCCTGCACAAATCGCGCTTTGGTTTGTACACCTACGCACTTGGATCAAACCCATTCGCTACCCGCGGCGCGGGTATTAGCGTCGAGCGTCAAATCATCAAGGTTTACATGCTCTCCGGCGGACTGGCAGGCTTGGCAGGTGCCTACGCATATGTTCGCTTGGGTGCCGGATCGAACACCTCGGGTATGGGCATGGAGCTTTATGCGATTGCCGCCGTAGTTATCGGCGGGGCATCGCTCATGGGCGGAGTCGGCCGCATCGTTGGTGTCGCACTGGGAACTCTGGTGCTTTTCGTAGTTCAGTCTGGTCTGTTGACCATGACCGTGGTGCAGGTAAGCCCTGACCTAAAGCAAGTTATTGTGGCGATCTTGATTGCAGCAGCTGTTGCAGTTCAGACCCTACGCAAGTCGAACAGGAAGTAATCATGGCTGGCGAAGTTATTTACGAAGTAAAGAATGTCTCAAAGCGTTACGGTTCGGTTGTGGCGCTAGATGGCGCCAGCCTCAAACTCCACGCAGGCGAGGTAGTCGGACTGGTTGGAGACAACGGCGCCGGTAAGTCAACGCTGGTAAAAGTTCTCTCGGGTGCGCACCAGCCAGACGGCGGCCAGATTTTCCTAGATGGTAAAGAAGTGGTTTGGGACTCGCCTCGCAAGGCTCTGGAGCACGGCGTTGAGACTCTGTACCAGGATTCTGGTTTGGCTCCTCACCTAACCGTGAGCCAGAACGTATTCCTAGGACGCGAGATTGTTCGCAAGGGCATCCTTGGCTGGATGGGATTCTTAAACTCAAAGCGCATGGAGCGCGAGGCACACCAGGACCTAGAAGAAGTCGGCATCGCTGTTCCCGCTTCTAACCGTGCAGTATCTCAGCTTTCGGGTGGTCAGCGTCAGGCTGTAGCCATTGGTCGTGCAGTTGCTTGGGCTCAGAAGGTAATCATCCTCGATGAGCCCACCAACCACCTTGGCGCACGCCAGGCCGGCGAGGTTTTGAACATCATCCGCAACGCCAAGGCCAAGGGCCTCGGAGTCATATTTATCTCGCACACCCTGCCACACGTGCTCGAGGTAACCGACCGTATCGTGGTTCTCCGTCTGGGCCGCATCGTTCGCGATGCCCCTACCTCGGAGTTCAACGGCGACACCCTGATTGGTACCATCACCGGTACTATCCAAACCATCAAGGTGGAAGGCGACTAATTCGCCTGTGTTTTGCAGGGAAAACCCCACAGATTCGTGACTGTGGGGTTTTCTTTTTACCCGAAGGGGCTAACCTGAAACCATGAAGAAAAAACTCGGGTTTTGGATTGTTGAAGAACAGTTACCGTTCGTTTTTCCGCTCTTTGGTCTTGCAGTTCTTTGGTTTGCCTCGGGTTGGGCGCAGATCGCCGAATTGCTCCAGCGACCTAACTATTACGTCGTTGGAAACTATTCCCAAAACGACCAGTACCTACACGCCGCGGTGTACATTTTCCTTTTCGCTTTGGTCGTGCTTGGCGCAGTGACAGTGATCGGCAAGCGAATTGCCCGCGGCCTGCCGGAGTCGCGCATCGCGAAATCCGCACGAGGGTTCACCACGCTTTTTGCGATATTCGCTTTGATTCTGGGAGTCATTTTCGGGTTTGCAACCTTTATGTCGGGTTACCGGGCAAACCAAGGCACTGAACTACTACGCATTTTCAGTGTTTATGTACCGATCCTGTTAGACGCCGCACTTTTAGTGGCCGTAATCATTTTTAGCTTTGTCGCTAAAGGCGAGGGAGAAGAAGATGAGTAAATCTGCCGCTGCTAAGGCGCGCCGCAATCTTGCCCTTGGTTACTCGCTGCCAATCATCGGTGGCGCAGTTGCCCTGATATTCGGTCTTGTGGTGAGCGACCTCTGGGGAACCCTAGATATTTGGGTTTGGAACATCATCCAACTCATCCTTGGGGCTTCGTTTGTATGGGGGACCAGGGTTTCCACTCAGGCCTTCAACCACTCGATCGCGGGCGGCAAGAAACTTGGCGCAACAAAGGGCGCACGAAACCTGAATTTTGTTTTGGGTATTATTTGGGCCGGCGTGGTCACAATTATGACTTTCGTCGACCTCTCGAATGCCGTGTCAAAACTTAGCGGTTGGAGATCGGTCAACAACCCTGGGAAAGTTGGTCAGACAGTCCCAACCGGGCAATACCTAAAGCCGCTCACCAATGATGTTTTGTTCGGTTCCTTCTTCCCCGCGTTCGTGCTGCTGTTGATTTTGCTCTCTGGAATCTTCCTGCTCATGTCCGAACGCAACACCGAAAAGTTTTTGAAGCTTGCGGAGATGCGTGCCGAGTGGGACAAGTATCGGGCTGAATCCAAGGCGTCAAAAGAGGCACCGGCTTCGGGTAAAGGCTCTAAAGCCAAATCGCACGAACCAGCTACCAAGGAATAACTTGAAGTTCAACGCCAAGGGCTTGCTGTTCGACAACGACGGTGTGCTGGTAGATTCCCACGCCGCGGCTAGCGTGGCCTGGGCTCAGTGGTCCAAAGAGTTTGCCCCTGACTTCAACTGGGATGAACCGCAGAACGCGGGCCGCCGAGCAGAGGATAAGGTGCGCGAACGCGTGGCACCCGAGCTATTTGAGGTCGCCAACGACCGCATCAACGAGCTCGAACAACTAAGTGCGGCCGAGACCGTTGCACTCGGAGGAGCGGTTGACCTACTGACCTCGCTGCCTGAAGGAACTTGGACGGTGTGCACCAGTGCCAACCCCCGGCTGGGTCGCGCGCGATTAGCCGCCGCAGGTTTGCCAATCCCGGCACAGTTGGTGACCGCCGCGGACGTGGCAAATGGCAAGCCAAACCCTGATCCTTACCTGCTAGGTGCCGAGCGGTTGGGTTTCGACCCCGCGGACTGCGTGGTCTTCGAAGATGCCCAAGCGGGCGCGCTTGCTGCCATCGCTGCCGGTGTTGGTTTGGTGGTTGGCGTATCCGAAGCCGCCATGGAAACCGATGCCGATATTGTGGTTCGCGACCTCACGGGAATCACATTCGACGGCGACGAGTTGTATATTCCAGATAAGAATCGCCTGCGCTGATCGCAGGTAAACGCAAGATAGGAGCCGTCATGGCCGAAGTTACTTACTATGGAGCCGATTGGTGCCGCGACTGCCGTCGAAGCAAGGCCCTGATGGACAGCGAAGGAGTAGCCTACGAAGTCAAGGACGTTGAGCACAGCGCAGAGTTGGCAGCCGAGGCCGAAAACATCGCCGGTCGAAAGAACATCCCAGTGATCGTATTCAAGGATGGCGAGTTCCTAGTGGAGCCGAGCGATATTGATTTGCGCGATGCTCTAGCAAAAAGAGGCCTTGTAGGTTAGTCTTGGATTCGTTACAGATTTGTAACGTTTAAGTCGTTTGCAGCACATTCTTTTAAATCACCTGGTCACCTAAGAACCAGCTCTGAAATGTGTCAGTCTTTTCCTCTAGTTGAGAGTCCGCCGTATTGCGGACGCAGTTCTCGTGTGTGGGTCTAGTGCAGTTCGACTTATTGAACCGTGCGCTGGGTGCTACTCCCATCTGGCCCACACAACTAAAAAGGAACAAAACCATGCCTAAATTCGGCAACGGTTCGTCGCGCCCTGCAGGCGCCGGCGACCGCAAACCACGCCACGGTAAGAGCGAAGCTCCTCGCACTGGCGAAAATTTCAAGCCACGCGAAGACGGCCGTGGAGGCCGCTCCGAAGGCCGCAAGCCTTTCTTTGAGGCTCGCACCCCTAGAACCGATGACCGCGGAGGTCGCCCAGGCGACGACCGTGGCGCACGCTCGAACGACGGACGTCGTGATTGGGCTCCGCGCGAAGACCGCAACGCTGGCGCAGGTGCGCCTCGTGGTCGCTTTGACCGCGACTCCCGTCCGGGAGCCGGCCGCGATGACCGTGGTTCGGGACGCCCAAGCTTTGGAAACCGCGACGACCGTGGACCGCGCACTGATGATCGTGGACCTCGCCGTGAGTGGGCTCCTCGTGATGGTGGTTCGGACCGCGGACCTCGCTCTGACGACCGTGGCCCACGCCGCGAATGGGCACCTCGTGATGGCGGTTCCGATCGTGGACCTCGCACCGATGACCGTGGCCCTCGCTCGAACGACGGCCGTCGTGACTGGGCTCCGCGCGAGAACGCTGACAGGCGTTCGAGTAGTTCAGATGGAAACCGCTTTACCAACCGTGACGATCGTGGACCGCGCACCGATGACCGTGGCCCACGCCGCGAATGGGCACCTCGTGATGGCGGTTCAGACCGCGCGCCGCGTCGTGACTTCGGCGACCGCGACTCTCGTCCAAGTTTTGGAAACCGCGATGACCGTGGACCTCGCACCGATGACCGTGGACCTCGCCGCGAGTTCGGCGACCGCCCACGCTTCGGTGGGTCGGACGATCGTCGTCCGGACCGTGCAGACCGCGTAGAGCGCGACAACAGTCGCGAGCGTTCGTTCAGCGACCGTCGCGAAAGCACTCCAAACAAGAAGGCATTCGCAGAAGACGTTGTTCTTGAGCGCTTGCAGTCTGCCGATGCAGCCGATGTAGTTATCGCAGGTAGCTTTGGCGAGATGGGCCTGCACGAGCGTCTAGTCACAGCTCTTGAGGGAATGGGAGCTTCGACTCCGTTCCCAATCCAGGCAGCAACAATCCCGGCCGCAATCGAGGGCCGCGATGTTCTTGGCCGCGGAAAGACAGGTTCGGGTAAGACCATCGCGTTCAGCGTGCCGATCATTACCAAGCTAGTTGCCGGTGGATCACAGCCACGCAAGCCAAATAAGCCACGTGCGCTTATCCTGGCTCCAACTCGTGAGCTAGCCGACCAGATCGACCGCACCGCGAGCCAGCTTGCTCGTGCAGTCGGTTTCTACACCACCACCGTTTACGGAGGCGTTCCTCAGCGCAAGCAGGAGATCGCCATGAGCCGTGGAGTGGACATTCTGGTTGCGACCCCTGGTCGTCTAGAGGATCTAATGGCTCAGCGCATCGTTGACCTAAGTGAAGTCGAAACTATCGTTATCGACGAAGCAGACCACATGTGCGACCTTGGCTTCATCGAAGGCGTTCGTCGCATCATGAAGGCCACCGGCGAAAGCCAGAAGTTGCTGTTCAGTGCAACTCTTGACCGCGAGGTCGACGCACTGGTTCGCGAGTTCATGCCGAACCCGTTCGTGTACGAAGTACCTAACGAGGAAAACGACACCGCAAACATAGTTCACCGCGTTCTACTCATGCGCGACGAAGACCGCAGCAAGGTATTGCTCCGTCTGGTTCAGGGTGCAGAGAAGTCGATGATCTTTGTTCGCACAAAGGCGTCGGCAGAGAGCCTATCCGAGAGCCTGACTCAGGCCGGTGTTCCTGCGGCTCGTCTGCACGGTGACCTAAACCAGAGCCAGCGTAACCGTAACCTTGAGCGCTTTACCAAGGGCGCAGTTCGTGTTCTGGTAGCCACCGACGTAGCGGCTCGTGGAATCCACGTAGACGACATTGCCCTAGTTATCCAGCTTGACCCACCTCTTGAGTACAAGACCTACCTACACCGTTCGGGCCGTACCGGTCGTGCGGGCAAGGAAGGAACTGTAGTCACCATGATTCCGCGTCAGCGTCGTCGTCGTATTGAGGACCTGCTGAACCGTGCCGACCGAACCGGAATTTTCACCGATGTTTGGCCAGACCACGAACTGCTTGAGCAGCTCGCCGGTCCAATCGCTCCAGCACCTGCTGCCGACCTGCTGGACTTCGGTTCGAGCAACGGCGGTGGCCGTGGTGGCCGCGACCGCGACCGTGGCGGAGACCGTGGTCCGCGCAAGGGCAACTACGGTGGCTCTGGCAAGGGCCGCTGGGCTGACCGCCCATCGGGTGAGTCACGTCCACGTGCCAAGAAGTACAACGACTAGTAAGTAGTTGATTGGGCGCAAGATCGGTTATCGGTCTTGCGCCCTTTCGCTTTCTGGCCTAAACTCGTAAATAGCCAAAGACCGCCGGTTTCGGACGTAGGCAAATTCCATTTACTCAACTGAATGAAGTTTGCGTGCGACCGACGAAGGATCGCAGTAAATGCGGCATCCAGCGCAGGTGTATACAGTTTCAACGTTCTAAAAACGTTTTTGCTCTGTGCGCTTGCGCCAGAGCCTTTTTTATTGCCCGCGTCAGATAGTTCTGATTCGGTCCAGTTTTCTGGGTCCAGGGGCTACCGGCATAATCATCATCCAAGGAGTGCCATGGCGAACAAGGAAGCAACCGTCGCCGAGCTGACAGAGAAATTCTCGAGCTCGACCGCGATTCTGCTAACCGAGTACCGCGGTCTCACTGTGGCTCAGCTCAAGCAGCTGCGCCGTAACCTCAGTGCAGACGCAACTTACGCCGTAGCAAAGAACACCCTGCTAAACATTGCTGCTCAGAAGGCTGGAGTGACCGCATTCGACGGTCAGCTAGTTGGACCAAGCGCAATGGCTTTCGTTTCTGGTGACCCAGTAAACGTTGCAAAAGCACTGCGTGACTTTGCTAAGGCTAACCCTCTGCTGGTTGTTAAGAGCGGTTACCTAGAAGGTAAGCCTCTAACTGCAGAAGAGGTCAAGAAGCTTGCCGACCTTGAAACCCGCGAAGTACTGTTGGCCAAGGCCGCAGGTGTCTTCAAGGCGTCTCTATTCAAGGCAGCTTACGTATTCAACGCTCCACTTTCGCAGGCAGTTCGCACCGTCGACGCACTGCGCGAGAAGCTCGAATCAAACTAATCACCCCTTTCTAAAAGAAACATTCAAGGAGAAATCAAATGGCAAAGCTAACTACCGAGCAGCTTATTGAGGCATTCAAGGAGCTATCGCTCATTGAGCTAAGCGACTTCGTCAAGAAGTTCGAAGAAGTATTCGAAGTAACCGCAGCTGCTCCAATGGCTGTTGCTGCTGCAGCTCCTGCTGCCGCTGCAGAGGCAGTAGAAGAGAAGGACTCGTTCGACGTAGTTCTTGAGGCTGCTGGCGACCAGAAGATCCAGGTTATTAAGGAAGTTCGCGCACTGACCAACCTAGGTCTAGGCGAGGCAAAGGCTGTTGTTGACGGCGCACCAAGCAAGGTTCTTGAGGGCGTAAACAAGGAAGCCGCCGAGAAGGCAAAGGCAGCTCTAGAGGCTGTTGGCGCAAAGGTTACCCTAGCGTAATCTTTTTCCATCGCTTGAAAACCCGTTCCACTTCGGTGGGGCGGGTTTTCTTTTTGGGTAACAAAACCGAACTGTTCACCATGAACGATTAGCCTAAAAACATGTCTTACGTACTGATCAATCATGGATGGACCAACACGCGTCCGGCCGGTCACTGGCAACGTAATGCTGCCGTGGAATTGCGCCGGCAGGGGCACCAGGTGTTTTATCCGCAGTACCCAAACACTGCGAATCCAAACTTCGATGAATGGTCTAGCCTGCTCAATGCGGAATTGAACCTGCTGATAGAGACCCGCGCAGATTCCACCGATGAAGTAATCGTGATTGGGCACTCGCTGGGTTGCGTGAACTGGCTCAAGTCGGCGGCACTTGGTTTACTACCCGAGGGTTTTGTTGCGGATCGAGTCTTGTTGGTCTCGCCACCGGAGCCTGTGCGCCTAATTGGTGTGCCGAGCTTTTCGTTTGATCCAAACGACCCTGCAATCAAGGCCGCTTTCAGGAACGCCGCCAAGCACACCACCGTGGTTGCCAGCGACAACGATGTCTGGTTGCCGAGCGGAATCCAAAAGGTTTATGGTGAGCCATTCGGCATCGCGCCGGTATTGCTTCCCGGCGTCAAGCACCTTTCGCTGAGCGAGGGTTTTTCATCGTGGCCCGGTGTCATCGATTGGGTCAATGATCCAGCCGCCGACCTGACCGAACATGGCGGATTGACACCTGTTTAGCCCGATTCAAAACGCTAGGCTTGCCACATGAGAATTTTGCTTGTGGGTGCCGGTGGTGTTGGAG
>CAIYOE010000201.1 GCA_903927775.1 uncultured Micrococcales bacterium
GGGCGATTTCGTTTTTTTGGTGGGAGCTTCTGGCTCTGGCAAATCTAGCCTTATGCGCATGATGCTTCGCGAAGACGTGCCCAACAGCGGGTCGGTTTATGTACTGGGAGAGAATCTAAAACGACTGCCAAATCGTCGTGTGCCTTACTTTAGGCGCAAGGTGGGAATGGTCTTCCAGGACTTCCGACTGCTACCAAATAAAACAGTTGCGCAAAATGTGGCTTTTAGCCTCGAGGTAATCGGTAAGAGCCAAGGCTTCATCCAGGCCGCCGTTCCAGATGTTCTCGAACTGGTGGGTCTGGCACACAAAGCGGGCAACCTGCCAGGTGAACTCAGCGGAGGCGAGCAGCAGCGTGTTGCTCTTGCCCGCGCAATCGTGAACAAGCCGGCAATTTTGCTGGCCGACGAACCCACCGGAAACCTAGACCCAGCTACAAGCGAGGACATAATGCGCCTGATTGAGCGCATCAATGCCGCTGGTACCACCGTGGTCATGGCTACCCACGACCGCGCCATTGTGGACCGCCTTCAGAAGCGCGTTGTGGTCCTAAGCCACGGGCAAATCATCAGCGATGAGCGCGAAACCGGGTACAGCTTTACTCCAAGAGGCGAGGGCGATAACTAATGCGCCTGGGTTTCATTTTTGGTGAGGTCGGTCAGGGCTTGCGCCGTAATGCATCGATGGTGATCTCAATTGTTTTGGTCACCTTGGTTTCACTCACATTCGTTGGAACAGCGCTTTTGCTGCAGTTGCAAATTGGCCAGATGAAGTCTTACTGGTACGAGCGCGCGCAGGTAGCCGTTTACCTCTGCACCGACACCAGTCCGGCGGCAGCATGTCCACAAGGCGAAGCCAGCAACGATGTTCAAAAGCTGGTCGAGCAAAAACTCAAGTCGGAATTGCTGTCTCCATACATCGATCGCTTCTATTTTGAAAACCACAAACAGGCCTATGCCAACTTCCAGAAGCAGTTCAAGGGCAACACGATTGCCCAATATGTCTCTCCGGCACAGCTAAATCAGACCTTTTGGGTCAAGTTAAAAGACCCGAATCAAAGCGCCATCATTACCCAGAGTTTCACAGGTCTGGCCGGGGTTGAGGAAGTCCGCGATCAGCGAAGCTACCTGGATCAGATTTTCGCCATTTTGAACGCGGCCAGCTTGGCTTCCATCGGGGTTGCAGCATTGATGCTGTTCTCGGCTACCCTGCTTATCTCAACCACCATTCGGTTGTCTGCGCTATCTCGTCGCAGAGAGCTGGGGATCATGCGCCTTGTGGGAGCCAGCAATTTCTACATACAACTTCCGTTTATCCTCGAAGGAGTTGTAGCTGCAACTATCGGAAGCATCTTGGCCTCTCTAGCTGTTTGGGCAATCGTGCACTTTTTTGTGCGTGGTTACCTCGCCACCGTTTTGCCATTCACCAGTTTCGTAGGAGACGGTCAGGCCTTGATTGTGGCGCCAGTCCTAATTGGCGCCGGAATAGTTTTGGCAGCGGTGGCCTCGGGTGTGGCAATCCGCCGCTACCTAAAAATCTAAGGTTTTGTTAGACTGAACGGCTAACCCAAGATTTGGGTAGCTAAACCAGGAGTAAATCGTGCCCAGAGAAAGTGGCCAAAAGGTAGTTGCCACCAATCGCAAAGCGCGCCACGACTATCACATCGAAGACGTTTACGAGTGCGGCCTAGTGCTGACCGGAACCGAAGTGAAGGCGTTGCGTGCAGGTCGTGCATCCCTGGTAGACGGTTTTGCGTCGATCGAATACGGCGAGGCCTACCTAGAAAACGTTCACATTCCGGAGTACACGCAGGGAACCTGGAACAATCACGCCATGCGTCGCAAGCGCAAGATGCTGCTGAACAAGCAAGAGATTCTCAAGCTTGCCCGCGAGGTGAAAGAGAGCGGCTACACGCTGATTCCGCTGAGTATTTATTTCAAAGATGGCCGCGCCAAAGTTGAGATTGCTCTGGCACGCGGTAAGCGCGA
>CAIYOE010000202.1 GCA_903927775.1 uncultured Micrococcales bacterium
AAGGGCGAGGACATCACCAACCTCAAGGCCAACAAGTTGGTTAGCCGTGGCGTTGCGTTTGTGCCACAGACCAACAACGTGTTCCCAAGCTTGACCATCCAGGAAAACCTGGAGATGGGTGTCTTCCAGAACCCAAAGAAGTTCCAGGAGCGTTTTGACTTTGTGACCAGCGTCTTCCCAGACCTAGGTAAGCGCCGCGCTCAGAAGGCCGGTTCGCTCTCTGGTGGAGAGCGCCAGATGGTTGCAATGGGGCGCGCATTGATGGTTGACCCATCGGTGCTGCTGCTAGACGAGCCATCGGCCGGGCTTTCCCCAGTGCGCCAGGACGAGGCGTTCCTGCGTGTAAAGGAAGTCAACAAGGCCGGCGTGACCGTGGTGATGGTTGAGCAGAACGCTCGCCGTTGCCTGCAGATTTGCGACCGCGCTTACGTGCTAGACCAAGGCACCGATGCCCACACCGGCACCGGCCGCGAACTGTTGAACGACCCCAAGATGATCGAGCTTTACCTGGGTAACCTAGCCGAACTGTAAACCCAGAACCTGAAAATGCCCTCACCGATTGGTGGGGGCATTTCTTTTACCTAGATGTTTACCTTGCCGGCACTGGTTCAGATCTGCTAACTCTGGCCTCTATGGCTGGCAAAGAAAAATCCCCCCGGGCCGAAGCCCGAGGGGATTTTGAGTGTTTAGAACCTAGGGTTCAAAACCGACTTACTTGTTACCTGCAACGGTCTTGGTAAGAACGTTTACACCCTTGGTGGTGTAACGGTAGATACCAATGAATGCACCGGTTGGGTCACCGTTTGCGTCAAACTCAACTGGACCGCTGAAGCCGTCGTAGTTGATCTTCTTGCCGGCCTGTAGAGCCTTTAGGCCAGCTGCAAAGCTGGTTACGTTGACCTTGCCAGCGCCTGCTAGCGAGATGTTGGTGATCTGGCTCTTGATGCCAGCACCGGTTGCCTTGCCCGAAGCCTGTGCGGCTAGAGCAAGAAGGTTCACTGCGTCGTACGACTCAGCTGCATAGGTGAAGTCCTTTAGAACTGCGCCGTTGTGTAGCTTTGCGTACTTGGCCTTTAGGCGTGCCTTGAATGCAGCTGGTGCGTCTGCACCTGGGATGGTTCCCTGAGCACCGGCTAGGTACGAAGCGAACGATTCCTTGCTGTAGTCGATGGTGTTTCCGTCGACTAGGTAGACGTTTCCACCTGGGAAGCCTGCAGCCTTAAGAGCTGGAAGCGCCTTCTTGGTCTCGTCGTAGGAAATGATTAGAACGGCGTCGTAGTTTCCTGCAACGATGTCCGAAGCGGTCGAACCGAAGTTGGTCTCGCCCTCAGTGAACGAGAACTCCTTCACCATGGCGCCAGCCTTGGTTAGGGTGCTCTTTGCAACTGCCTCAAGACCGGTTCCGTACGAGTTGTTCGCGTAAAGGATTGCCACGTTCTGTGCACCGTCCTGAAGGATCTGGCTTGCAGCAATGCGTCCCTGTAGGTTGTCGCTTGGAGCGGTACGGAAGTAGTATCCGCCGTCTGCCCAAGTGGTAAGGCTTGGCGAGGTGTTCGATGGCGAGATCTCAACGATCTTTGCACCGGTGATGGCGTTGATGATGTTCTTGGTTACACCCGAAGCTGCTGCACCTAGAACTGCATCGGTACCCGAAGCGATTGCTGCGGTTGCCGACTGGGTCGAAACTGCAAGGTTGGTGCCGTCGCCGGAGTCCTTCCAGTCGATGACTACCTTGTTACCAAGAACGCCACCGGCGGCGTTGATGTCGTCAACGGCTAGCGCTGCGCCGGCCTCCATTGGTGGGTAAAGGAATGCCAGCGAGCCAGTTAGAGGCAAGATGCTGGTGATCTTTAGGGTCTTGTCAGCGGCGCCAGCTGCGTTAGCAGGCATCGAGACACCGATTGCGAGGCTAGCGGCAGCAACAAATGCTACTCCTGCTACAACCTTGCGGATTGAGGCGTTGCTCATTTATAACTCCTTGATTAGTATGCGACCGCACCAATGCGAACGCGTATTCACAAGTTTATGGCTTTGGCTACCCAGCAACAGGGGAAGAATACACAGAATGTAACAAAGGCTTAACACTTCAAACGCTTTGAGCGAAATTCCTTCTTTTTCGGCTCTTTTCAGCGCTTTTTCGCCAGACATCGACCGATAGCGCAGCCAAACCAAGCCAAACTAAAACGAATCCGAACCATCGCGCAACAGGCATTTCTTCGTGGAAATAGGTCAGCGCCAGTATGAACTGAATGGTTGGCGTGAGGTATTGCATAAAGCCCACCATGCTAAGCGGCAGGTGTTTGGCTGCCGAGCCAAATAGGATCAGCGGAATCGCGGTGAAGAAACCAAACAGAACCAGGCCAAGCCAACTCCAGGTTCCAGACTCTCCGATATTCAGACCGCTGGTGTTCGCCACCACAATCCCTTGTATTAACGCAACCGGCACCAGCAACCCGGTCTCCACCGAGTAGCCGGTTAGCGGCGAAACCGTGCCGCCCAAACGAGACTTGACCAAACCGTAGAATGCAAAAGTGAAGGCCAGCGTCAGCGCCAAAAATGGCACGTGGCCGTAGTCGAAAGTCAGAATCAAAACAGCGATGGTTCCCAGACTCACCGCGACCCATTGCAGGCGTCGCAGTTTCTCTTTTTGGAAAATCACGGCCAACACAATGGTCACCAGCGGGTTTATGAAATACCCCAGCGATGATTCCACGATGTGCCCGCCGGCAACCCCAATTACGTAGACCTGCCAGTTCACGTAGATCAAAGCAGAGCACAGGGCTAACAGCGCGAAACTGCGACGATTTTTGACCACCGCGACGACCTGCGGCCAGGATTTGGTAGCGGTCAGCAAAATGACCGCAAGCAGCATGCCAAAAATGATTCGCCAAACCACAACTTCGAATGGGTTAGCGAAGCTCAGCGAGCGAATGAAAATGGGAAAGCTTCCCCAGATTAGGTAGGCGGTGAAACCGAAACCCAAACCCTTGGAAAGACTCTTGGTGGATTCACTCATTGGTTCAGCCTATTCCAGATAAAGGAAAACCCCGGCCTGCCACATGGGCAGACCGGGGTTCAAAGGATTGGTTTTAGCGAACTACGATCGCTAGCACGTCGCGTGCGCTCAGCACGAGGAACTCCTCGCCGCCAAACTTTAGCTCGGTACCGCCGTACTTGCTAAAGATCACCTTGTCGCCAACGGCTACGTCTAGTGGAACACGGTTTCCGTTGTCATCGATGCGGCCTGGGCCTACTGCGATGACCTCCGCCTCCTGTGGCTTCTCTTTGGTGGCGGTGTCTGGAATTACCAGACCCGACGCGGTGACCTGCTCGGCTGCCATTGGGCGAACTACGATGCGATCTTCTAGTGGCTTAATGTTTACCGACACGTTGAACCTCTTCTTTGTGAAAAACGGGGGTTGCGTTCTCGATATTAGCACTCTCCTAAGGTGAGTGCTAGTTACGGACTTGTCAGTGAACCCGTTTGCTAGCCTTGAGCCCATGGACCGCCAAGACTTTGTATCGCTGATGAGCCCGGAGGGCCAGCAGTTGCTGGGCGAGGTGGACTACCAGTCCAAAACCGATCTGGTCAAGCTGGTCAGCGGGCTTCGGGCTAAGGGCCACGACGCAGCGTTAGTCGCTGCGGTGCTAACCCAGGCAAAGCTAAGACACCGGGCTGCCGTCAAGTTCGGCGAGTTTGCCAAACGCATGCTGTTCACCGAGCCCGGCCTCGAACAGGCCAGTCGCTTATCCGTAGCCGCCCTTCACTCCGGCCGCTTTCGTGCGGCGCAGGTAAAAGTGGTTGCAGACCTGGGATGCGGAATCGGAGCGGAATCACTAAGTTTCGCAGCGGCCGGCATCGATGTGGCTGCCTTCGAGATCGACGAAGTCACCGCCGCCTTGGCGACCTACAACCTGTTGCCTTTTGAGAACGCTCGAGTGGAACTGGCCGATGTGACCCAGCTGGATCTAAAAGCTTTCGACGCACTGTTTTTTGATCCGGCACGACGCGAACTCACGGGGGCGGCCCGCGCCCAAGCGGTTCGTAAGTTCGACCCCAGCGCCTTCAGCCCAAACTTTGAATGGGTGGTCGAGCAGTGCGAGGCGGGGCATGTGAAGGCTGCCGGCATCAAGGTTGGTCCTGGTCATCCTCACGAGGGAATCCCAGACTCCGCGGAAGCCCAGTGGGTCAGCGTCAATGGCGACCTAGTGGAACTTGGCCTTTGGTTTGGCGCGGCCGCCAGACCGGGCGTAAAGCGCGCGGCGTTGCTGCTTGAAACCGGCATCGATGGCACAATCACCAAGCACGAGCTCACCAGCAATTCCACCGCCATGACCTATGCACCGCTTGGCGGGCTTGCGGAATACGTATTCGAGCCGGACAACGCCGTGGTTCGAAGCCACTTGATTCACGTGCTTGCCGAGCAAACGGGAACGCACAGTTTTAGCACCGAGATCGCTTATCTGACCGGCAGCAAACCTTTGGAGAATCCTTGGCTCAAGGGCTATCGAGTTTTGGAAAACCTGGCCTTCGACCGAAAGAAACTCAAGGCTCGCATCCGAGAACTAGAAATCGGTGTCCTTGAGATCAAAAAGAGGGGAGCTGACATCGTTCCGGAGCAGCTACGCAAGGAATTGGCTCCCAAGGGTAAAAATTCGGCAACTTTGATAGTGACTCGGGTTGGCGAGGCTCACAGGGTGCTGATCTGCCAGCCAATCTAGGTTGGTAGACCAAACCCCAAGGTGGCCAAAGCCCCAAAGTCGTCCAAAACCGACTCCCCCCAAAACCCCAAAGAACGAACAAAACCCGCCGGGGCACAATCCGGCGGGTCTTGTTTTCTTGGTTTGAAGGAGAGATTCCAAGAAGTCTTTTTGGGTTAGTTGCCCATCATTCCGTTGCCTGGGTTTACCTGGATCTGGCCGTTCATGCCGCCACCAAAGTTGCCGCCCTGCATGTCATCTGGGCCACCAAAGCCCTGACCACCAAAGGCTGGGCCACCAAAGTGGTTGCCGCCCATTCCGTTGCCGCGAATAAAGTGCTCGCCTCCAACGAACCCGCGAAGCACTAGAAGTCCGCCAAGGATTGCCCAGAGTAGGGACCCGGCGATGTAAAGGTAACCCAGAATCAGACCAGCGATTGCCAGTCCGCGGCCCTTTTCGCCGCTGCGCTTGATCTGAGCCAAAGCGATGTGGCCGGTGATGATGCCGGCAACCGAACCCACCCAGCTGACTGCGCTGGCGAGCGAAACAACTGCGAGGGTGTTCAGCTTGGTGTAATCAAACTTGGCTGGTGCTGCTGGAGTTTCTACGTGAACAACTTCTGGGGTTGCTTCGGTGGTCTTCTTGTCGGACATTTCTGGCTCCTGTTTTTAGGTCTCGGCCGGTTGGCTCTCTTATAGAAGACCAGATAATGCTGAGTCGATGCTGTATTTAGCCTGACAGTTTCCTGAGAATCAAAATGCCAGCTCGCCGAGTAATGTGCCCTATCTAGGAAAAGGTCTGAACCGTGGTCACAGGCAGAGTGCTGTCGGCACCAAAACTTAGCTGCGATGGAGCCCGACCAGCCATAACCAGTTGCGCACCCAAGGCTGCAATCATGGCTCCGTTATCGGTGCAGAGGCTAAAGGCCGGAATGCGCAGTTCGATCCCGTGCTTGGCACAACGCTCTGCCGCGACTTCGCGGAGCCTGGCGTTAGCCACCACTCCTCCGCCAAGGAGCAAGCGGGGTACATTGTTGTCTAGGCAGGCATTGATCGCCTTGGTAACCAGAACGTCTACCACTGCCTCGCGGAAACTGGCCGCTACGTCGGCTACCGGCACATCTGCGCCGGAGTCAATCGCGACCTCCACCCAACGAGCAACGGCGGTCTTGAGTCCGCTGAAACTAAAGTCGTAGCGGTGCTTTTCCATGTCCTTGGG
>CAIYOE010000203.1 GCA_903927775.1 uncultured Micrococcales bacterium
AACGCCATGGTTACCGAAGCCGTGGTGAACGCCGTGAGGAATGGCGGCGCGACTCTGACCAAGATCTCGATCTCTAGCTCGCAGCCTGGATGTCTGTCCCTGGAAATCAGAGATAACGGACAAATCCACCTACCAGTTGATATCGGTTCTAGCGCCAGAGAACTGCTGGCCTTAACTACTAAGTTTTCGGCGCGCAGAGAGGGGGATTTCACCGTTTCAGCAGCGGAAATCCCTTTGACCGACAACCTGCAAGCCCACGAAGAACGCTTATAACGGGGATAAATTATGAGGAAAATTTTGGGGTTGTTTGGAACCCAATACCTGCGCCGGCCAGAGATTTGGGGAGCCGGGCTCTTTATATTCATGGGTTTTATGGCTTGCCTGTTTAGTTTCGCAACCGACGTTCTTCGTCTAAATAATGATTCTGGGCTTTGGGCGCTGATCCAAGTCTTGACCCTGGCGGTTTACATTTGTCTGGCCTTGGTATTCCGAGCCGTGTTTTTCGCCCGACCAAAATCTCCAAGAGCCGCCCTTTTTGCCAACCTCGCTGTTGCTGCGATTCTTGGATCCATTCACAACCTCTTGGTTGCTTATCTGGCCAACGCCCTGGGGCTGGACCCACACCTTATGTTTTGGAAACGCGTCATAGGCGGTGCGTTATTTGGGGCAGGTCTATTTTCGGCATACGGTTTTGCTTTCAACGACCAGCTTCACAGAAAAGACCTATTGGCGCAGGTGATTGCCCGGCGCTCTGAGCTAAAAAACTTTGTGGAGAACGCGCGACAGATTGTGGTCGACGAATTTGATGAACAGGCCAATCAGATTCGTTCCACTCTCTTACCCAAGCTGGACTATGTCCAGAATTTGATGAAAGAACGAAACTCTAGTCAAGACACCGTGCGCCTTTTGCGCTACCTAGTTCAGGCAGAGGTCCGGCCACTATCACACGATTTGTCACACCAGCAGGGCAAGCAATTGGTTGCGGCTAGCAAAAACATCGCTGATGGTCAGCTTAATATTGGCGCCACATACGCATTCTCAAAAACCTTTACCCATTTTCGTTTTTTGTCTCGTTAGTCTTCACAATCTCGCTAGCCGACGACTTCTCGGTTGAGATTAGCGAAGTAAATGCAATCGTGCTCAGTTTTTTGGCCAGTGCGTTTATGCTCGCGGTTCGGTTTTTGACACGGGGTTTTAAGCCCGTCATGGACTACAAGGTGATCGCTTACCTGGCAATACTTGCAGTGGTGCTCTTTGGTTTTGGATGCTCGGTAACCGTGGCACTTGGTGAGAAACATGCGGTGGCATTGATTACCTATTTTTCGGTGGGCATGATCGCTTCTCTCTACCTGAACAGTGCTTTTTCCATGATGGGTCAGTACCGCAAGCAGCTCTACGCCGAACTGGAAAAAACGAATCAAAAACTGGCCAGGGCTATCACCAGGCTCAAGCAGAATCTTTGGCTGAGTCGCAGACAACTGGTTTCTCAACTGCACGGAACCGTGCAAGGAGCCATTACGGCTGCTGTCACGCGGCTAGCTAACGCTGCCCCCAATGATCAAAAGGC
>CAIYOE010000204.1 GCA_903927775.1 uncultured Micrococcales bacterium
AAGACTTATCCACAGATTTATCCACAACTGTGTATACAAGTTACATCGATGTAGTTATCTACTCCCGTAAGGGCTAAAAGTAGTTATCCACAATTCAACAGCTGGTTATTAGTACTAATAAAGATTTAAAGAGAAATTGAAAAAAGATAACGAATTACGGTCAGACTTTGGATACCACAAGGTTGCATCTGTTGTGCCAAGATTAAAGACCGTGTGAGATTGGAAAACACCGTGAAGTTCCAGGTAAACAAAGACGTGCTCTCTGAAGCAGTATCTTTCGCTGTTCGCATGTTGCCGCAAAAGAACCGCCAGCAAATCCTGAGCGGCATTTTGATCGAAGCCGATGCCAACGCACTGCGCCTATCCGTATTTGACTATGAGGTTTCAGCTCAGGCCGAGGTAGTTGCCAAGGTAGAGGAATCCGGCAGAATCTTGATTTCGAGCAAGCTGCTATCCGATATCTCAAACCGACTACCTAACGCACCCGTCGAGTTTGAATCAGACGGCACCAAACTTCTACTCAGCTGCGGTTCTTCCAAGTTCACGTTGCCAACCATGGATGTAGAGGCATACCCAACCCTCCCTGAACTTCCGGCTATCAGCGGAACCATTAGCGGCGATAGCTTTGCCGAAACCGTTGCCCAGGTTGGAATGGCCGCTTCTAAAGAAGAGCTACCAGCCTGGATGACCGGTGTCATGATCGAGGCAACTCCCAAGACCATTTCCTTTATCGCAACCGACCGTTACCGGGTTGCTCTCAAGGAAATTGAATGGCAGTCCAACACCGATGCGGAAATCGGTGCTCTTGTACCTGCCAAAACCTTGCAAGAAATCGCTAAAACATTTGCCAACCAGGGCGAGATTTCGATTGCGATAAAGGCAGACGACGAACGCGGAATGATTGCATTCAAAGCAAACAACCGATCCGTGACTTCGCAGCTTATTAAAGAGCAGATGCGCCCGGTTCGCGGTTACTTCCCTCAGGATTCCCAGAACTACGTTGTGGTTTCCACTCAGGATCTAATCGACTCGACTCGACGTGTTGCTTTGGTTCTAGACAAGCAACCAGCACTCAAGTACTCGTTCGAGGAAACCCAGGTTGTGCTGGAGGCAAACGAATCTGCGCAGGCTTCGGAGAGCGTTGGTTCTGAGTTAACCGGTAAAGACATCGTGGTTATGCTCAAGCCACAGTTCCTGATCGACGGACTATCTGCCTGTCACTCTGAATTTGTGAAGATCGCGTTCACTAACAACGACAACCCTCACAAGCCAGGGCCAGTTTTGATTACCAGTCATGGTGCCAAGGACAAGACCGACAGCTACCGCTACCTACTCCAGCCAAACCTATTGCGCTAGTTTTACAGCCGTTGTGATAATCAAGCACCTAACGCTGGCTAACTTCAGAAACCATCAAGCCACCGAAGTCGAGTTTGAGCCTGGAGTAAACCTGTTTCAGGGGCAAAACGGCCAGGGTAAAACCAATCTGGTAGAGGCCGTGCATTACCTGGCCACGCTCGGTTCGCACAGAACAGCTGGTTATCTTCCGCTCATCAAGGCTGATTCCGAACAGGCAATTGTTCGGGCCAAGGTGACCCACGCCGGTAGAGACGTTCTGCTTGATTTAGAACTATCTAAGTCAGCTAAGAACCGCGTGGTCATAAATAAGTCACCGAGTAACCGACTTCGAGACGTTCTGGGATATGTTCAGACGGTGATTTTTGCTCCGGAAGATCTGGACATAGTAAAAAAGGACCCCGGCAACCGCAGGGCATTCATCGATGAATTGGTGGTTCAGCTGGCACCTAGGTTCGCCGGCATTTACTCCGACTACGAGCGTGTGCTCAAGCAGCGCAATGCGCTGTTGAAAAGCGCGAGAGTCAATAAGGTGGCGGGTTCAAGTTTGTCTACCCTAGACGCCTGGGACGATCAACTACTTACCCTGGGCACTCAGATCGTGGTTGCTCGCGGAGAACT
>CAIYOE010000205.1 GCA_903927775.1 uncultured Micrococcales bacterium
ACCACCAGGTACTGCCTTAGCCCAGTCGATCGAAACTAGACCGTTGCTTGCAACAGGCATGTTCGAAAGGAACTTAGCGGCAGTAGCCGAGCTTGGTAGCAAGAACTGACCAACGTTGTTCTTTACTGCTGCAGCCTTTAGGCCTAGTGCAACTGCATCCTTTAGGTCTACGTAACCGATCGAGTTAGCGGTCTTGGATACGTTTACAGCAACGGTTGCGTTGTCTGGAGCCGAGGTACCAACTGGGTTGGTTAGACCGGTAGCGATTGCCCAGGTCTGGTCGTTCTTCCAGCCAGTTGCGCCGTTGGCTGCTAGGTAACCAGCGAAGTTACCGTTGGTGCCCGACTTCGAACCACGGTACTGAACTGCAATGGTGGTTGCAGGAAGCTTTGCGGTTGGGTTTAGAGCAGCAATTGCCTTGTCGTTCCAGGTGGTGATGGTTCCACGGAAGATCGCACCGATGGTGGTTGCGTCTAGACGTAGCGAAGGAACACCCTTTACGTTGAATACGATGGCGATTGGGCCACCAACGACTGGGATGTAACGGTAGTCAGAGGCTGGCTTTGCATCGGTCGAACCGTAAGCGCCGTCCGAGCCAGCGAAGTCGAAGGTACCGTTGGTGAAGTTGGTACGGCCGGTGCCCGAAGACGAACCGGTGTAGGTTACCTTTGCGTCTGCGTAGTTAGCAGCACAGGTAGACATGATTCCAGCGCTGAACGAAGATCCACCAGAGGTGATGGTTACGGTGTCAGCTTGAGCAGGCGCGGCGATTAGTGCCGATGCTGCGATTGCAACTGCGGCTAGGATGCCAGCGGTCTTGCGCATTGATTTCTCCTTGTTAGAACCTAGATTTTAGGGTGCGACTCAAGTGTGCTGTTAGAAAGTTAACTAAGCTGGTCTTCCTAAGTAAATGAAAGGTTAACTGGTAGTTAACTTTCCTTTATTTAGTGCCGTCTAGCTTATTTATCCGAAGTGGCCGTTCACGTAGTCGTTGGTTCGTGGGTCAATTGGCTGGTTGAAAACCTGCTCGGTCGCACCGAACTCAACAACTCGTCCGGGGTTTCCATCTTCCGAAAGGAAGAACGCGGTCTGGTCGCTGATTCGCTGGGCCTGCTGCATGTTGTGGGTAACGATCACGATTGTCATGGTTGGAGACAACTCCATGATTGTCTCCTCGACACGGCGGGTCGAGCCTGGGTCAAGAGCCGAACAAGGCTCATCCATGAGCAAAACCTCTGGGTTCATAGCTAGCGAACGCGCGATGCACAAGCGCTGCTGCTGTCCACCGGAAAGCGATAGTGCCGGGTCGTTCAGGCGGTCCTTGACTTCGTTCCAGATCGAGGCACGGCGAAGGCTGGTCTCAACCAGTTCCGCTGCATTGTCGGCCTTGCGACCACTGAGCTTTAGACCGCTTAGCACGTTCTCTTTGATGCTCATGGTTGGGAATGGGTTTGGCTTCTGGAAAACCATACCGATGCTCAGGCGAACGTTGGTCGGGTCCATCTCTGGTGCATAGATGTCTTTGTTGTCCAACAGGATTTCGCCGGCGAATCCAGCCGATGGGATTAGCTCGTGCATGCGGTTTAGGGTGCGCAAGAAGGTGCTCTTGCCACATCCCGATGGACCAATCAGCGCGGTGACCTGGTTGGAAGGGAAGCTTAGGTTTACATCGCGCAATACGTGACGCTCACCGAACCAGACGTTGACGTCTTTGGCGCGCAGGTGTGGAGTATCTACGGTCATTTTGGTTACTTTCTCTTCTTAGCTGTCTTGTCGCGGCTGACTAGGCGTGCCGAGGTAAACAGAATCGCAACCAGGATCAGCACCATAAGTGCCGCACCCCAGGCGCGCTGAACGCTGGTGTCGTTTACGTTGTGGATGTACTGGAAGATGTAGGTCGGCAGCGACGCCAATGGCTGAGTCATGTCAGCGCTGGTGCCGTTAGCTGAGTTCACGGTTAACAACAGCGGTGCGGTCTCACCGATAACACGGGCTACACCCAGAATCACTGCGGTGATCAAACCGCTGCGTGCTGCCGGCAGGGTAACCTGCAGGAATGCGCGGTAGGCAGGAGCACCAAGTGCGTAGGCGCCATTGCGAAGGTCCTGTGGAACTAGGCGCAGGGCTTCCTCTGCTACACGAGCAACGGTTGGGAGCATCAGTGGCAGAAGCGCAGCCGAACCCAACCAGCCACCGTATCCAAGGCGGAACACCAAGATAAGGCTGGAATAAATGAACAAACCAGCAACCACCGATGGCAGACCAGACATGGCCTGAACCAGAGTACGAACAGTGTTCCGAAGCTTTGAGCGGGTCTCGGTTAGGTAAACAGCAACTAGCAGACCAAGCGGAACGGTAACTAGGGTTGCAAGGCCAACAATCAGGCCAGAACCCAGAATCGCCGCGCCAACGCCACCGTACTCAAGACTTGTAGTCGGGGTGATGTAGATGTTGTTCTGGCTGATGAACTGCCAGCTCATTGCCTTTAGACCTTGAGTAACAACAGACCAAACCACGCTGGTTAGAAGCACTCCAACGAACGCGCTAAAGAAGATAGTAAATACCACCAGAAGGGCGTCGGACTGGCCCTTCTTGCCGTATAGGTTGCGACCTACCCAAACACTGGCAATGATCTGGAGCGGGAGGAAAACCAAAATCGCGGCGATTGCGTAGTCGATCTGGAACAGCAGAGCCAAGGCAATCGTCAACAATATGGGTGTAACCGAAGCCACAGTGATTTTTGCGGTGCGGCTAGGGTTCTTTGCCTTCCAAGGCTCGGTGGCCGGGCGAGGCAACTGTGGCAGGTTGCCCGGGTCTAGAGATACGCGCATGTCGGTCATTTAGCGCCTCCAAGGCTGAGCTAGGTTTACGATCCAGGCTGCCACCCAGTTCACAATCAGAGTGATGGTGAATAGCGCCAGACCCGCGGCCATCAATGCACTGATTTCCTGTGTGGTGGCTTCACCGAACTTGGAAAGAATCACGGATGCGATCGAGCCGCCTCGATTGGCTAGCACGTCTACCCAGTTGATGTCGAAAGACAGGTTCAAAACATAGTAGATAGCAACGGTCTCGCCGAGCGCACGACCCATACCCAAAAGAACACCACCGACGATACCGCCCGAGGCGGTTGGCAAGATTACACCGAAGAACGAGGTGGCTTTGCTGCCACCGAGGGCCAAGGCAGCATTGATGATGTCGCG
>CAIYOE010000206.1 GCA_903927775.1 uncultured Micrococcales bacterium
GCCAGCGATGAAGAAGACGCCATCGACTACGCCCGCAGCCTACTCAGCTACCTTCCGGAAAACAATCTCTCTGAAAGCCCAGCGTTCGCACCCGCCAGCGACCTAGCGGTTTCCGCAGAGGACCTGGCGCTCGACACGCTAATTCCCGATTCGCCAAACCAGCCTTACGACATGCACAAGGTCATCGAAGGGATTGTCGACGACAATGAATTCCTTGAGGTTCAGGGACTTTACGCACCGAACATTCTGATCGGCTTTGCCCGCATCGATGGCCGTAGCGTTGGAATTGTTGCCAACCAACCGCAGGCCATGGCCGGAACCCTAAACATTGAGGCAGGCGAAAAGGCTGCCCGGTTTGTGCGATTCTGCGATGCCTTCAGCATCCCAATCATCACGCTGGTCGACGTACCGGGTTACCTGCCTGGCACCGACCAGGAATGGGCCGGTGTGATTCGTCGAGGCGCCAAGCTGCTTTACGCCTACGCCGAAGCAACCGTTCCACTGGTGACAGTCATTACTCGCAAGGCTTACGGCGGTGCCTACATCGTTATGGGCTCCAAGCAACTCGGAGCCGACATTAACCTGGCTTGGCCAACCGCCGAAATCGCCGTGATGGGCGGTCAAGGAGCGGTGAACATTTTGTTCCGCGACAAGATCAAGGCCGCCGAGGTAGCCGGCGAAGACGTTGCTGCGGTTCGCGCCAAGTTGGCTGCCGAATACACCTATAACGTTGCCAGCCCATTCCTGGCTGCCGAACGTGGCGAACTCGACGGCATCATCGAGCCTTCTGCAACCCGCATCTCGGTGATCAAAGCACTTCGCGCCTTGCGAACCAAGCGTGCCGTAGTGCCACCAAAGAAGCACGGAAACATTCCGCTTTAGGCCGGTGACCATGACAGACAAAAATTCGATTCAGCCACATCTGAAGGTGGTGGCGGGAAACCCCACCAGCCATGAACTGGCCATTGTGATTGCGGTTTTGCAAGCCTCCCAAGCTAGTGCCGTAGCCGCCAAAGCTTCGGAACCTGCAAAGCCTGCTGCTCGTTGGCATCGCAATCCAGCTATGTTGCGCTCCACCGTGATTCCGGGTCACAACCAGTGGATATCCAGCTTTAGTTCCGGTTTGAACTAGGCTCTAAACATTCAAAACAATCGGCCTTTGGCAGTGTTGCCTCTGTGCCACGATCAAAGGACACGCAATGGCGCGCACCCCATCGCAAATCGACCAAATTGCAGACTCGTACCTTGACTGGTTGGCAGACAACAGCCCAAGTTTTGCCACCTACATTGGTCGCTCAGGAGCCGACGACAAACTAGACGACGAGTCGCCAGAGGCTCACGCCCAGGCCTACGCCAAGCGCGTAGAAGTTTTGGCCCAACTGGCCGCTGCCGAGCCCGTTGACGACACCGACCGCGTAACCCGCGATGCCATGACCAACGATCTGCAGCTCTCGAACGAGACTCACGACGCTGGCCTTTGGCACCGCAATTTGAACGTAATTGCTTCACCACTACAGGGAATTCGCGACATCTTTGACCTATCCGCAACCGCCACCGAGCAGAACTGGGTCAATCTAGCCGCTCGCATGCGCGCCGTTCGTGGGGCGCTGGCCGGGTACCAGGCTTGCCTGCAGATCGGTCTGGATTCCAACGATGCGCCGGCTCGTCGTCAGGTTGAACAGGGCATCACTCAGGTTGCCCAGCTGACCGCCGAAAATGGGTTCTTTGTCGAGTTTGCCGCGAATGCAAAAACCGAATCTGGCGAACTTCCAGCCGAACTCAAGGCCGAACTTGCTGCTGCCGCGGCGGATGCCACCGATGCCTACGCCCAGTTCGGCACCTTCTTGAAGGATCACCTGCTTCCCGGTGCCTCAAAGGAAGACGCTATCGGCCGTGAACGCTACAGCCTGCTTAGCCGAGCTTTTGTTGGCGCCAAACTGGACCTCGATGAAACCTACGAGTGGGGCATTCAGGAGCTAGCTCGCGTTACCGCCGAGCAAGAGGCAGTTGCCAAGCAAATCAAGCCCGGCGCAACCGTTCTAGAGGCGATTGAATTCCTAAATGGCGACGAGAGCCGCAAACTACACGGCACCGATGAACTACAAAAGTGGATGCAGAAACTGAGCGATCGCGCCGTTGAGGAACTTGGCAAGAGCCACTTTGACATCGCCGAGCCAATCCGCAAGTTGGAGTGCATGATTGCCCCAACTCAGACCGGCGGTATCTACTACACCGGCCCGAGCGACGACTTTAGCCGCCCAGGGCGAATGTGGTGGAGTGTGCCGGTTGGTGTTACCGAGTTCGACACTTGGCGCGAAACCACCACCGTCTACCACGAGGGCGTGCCGGGTCACCACCTGCAGGTGGCTCAGCAGGTTTACAACAAGGATGAGCTCAACTCCTGGCGCCGCTTGGCGTCCTGGACCAGCGGTCACGGCGAGGGCTGGGCGCTTTACGCCGAGCGCCTAATGGCCGACCTTGGATTCTTGGATGACCCAGCAGACCGACTCGGCATGCTAGACGGGCAGCGCATGCGCGCAGCCCGCGTGGTGCTGGACATCGGTGTTCACCTTGGCAAGCCACGCCTGGATGGAACCGGCATTTGGGACTACGACTACGCTCTGAACTTCATGTTGAGCAACGTAAATATGAGCCCAGAGTTCGTTGCCTTCGAAGTAAACCGCTACTTTGGCTGGCCAGGGCAGGCTCCAAGCTACAAGGTTGGCCAGCGTATTTGGGAGCAGTTGCGTGATGAAGCAGCCGCCAAGGCTGGAGCAAACTTTGACATCAAGGCTTGGCACAAGCGCGCCCTGGACCTCGGTGGCCTTAGCCTAGACACCTTGCGTTACGCGCTCTCGCTCTAGTTAAAAAAGTAATGCGTCCTAACCTTTTTGGCTGGGGCGCATTACCAATTTCAAATTATTTACGAGAGTCGCAACCAGATATCAGGGGCGTCGGCTTCTGGCCGAGTAGCGATTACGCTTACTAGGTAACTTTGGTTTTTTGGTGCTCGAACGTTTATTTCACCGGAGTTGGTGGCCGAAATAGCCTGCTCGATGCTCTGCTGAATCGCATCAATTTGCTCTGGCGTGGCGTTAGCTAATCCGCCGTTGTCCAGAAAGTTAACTGTGACTCCGCGCCGCCTTGCCTCTCTAGTAGCCACTCGAATGCCATCGCTCATGAGAACACGGCCCTTGATCTCATCGGAAAGCCGAGCAGCTAAAAGTTCGGCTTCGGCTCGATCCGCGTCTCTGAGGTTGCCCTTGGAAGATTCGATTCTCTCGAGCAGCGGCAATGCCGTGAGCATAAGGGACTTGAGCAGACGTTGGCGTTCTGTGCGGCTTGCGGTTAGCTGGGCAGCTCGGGTAGTAGTGGTAACCGCTTGGTCTAGATAGGCCTGAGTTTGAAGGTCGGTTGTGGTTAGTCCGCGCCCGATGGCATAACTTGCTGCGACGAGCAGCAGTGCACCAATCAGGCCCGAGGTAGTGATTACGGGAGCACCGCCCCACATGATCACCTGGACCCAGAGTGATATCAGACCGATCCAGCCAATAATGGCGTGGCCGCGTGCCGTGGCAATTGCCATTAGGGTGCTTGAACCGGCCACAAACCAGGTTTGATAACTTCCGTTGGGCTGGCTGCTGGAAAGTGGCAGCGCCTGCAGCACCAGGTACGGCAGGAGCACCGCAACCGCCAGACTAACCAAAGCTTTCCAGGTGGGAATCCGCAATTTTTTAGTCCCCAGCATCGTTAGCGCAGCAGCAAAGATGTAGAGCCCAAAGGCTAGTAATACAGTTTGCTGTTGGGTGTAGGTTGGCAGCCAGAACAAACCAAGAACCAAGTGGTTGATAACAAATGCCATAACTAAGGCGATAAGTGCCCAGCGTCCGTATTTACTCATGCGCGTCCCACTTTAGGATCACTGAGGTTCCATCGCCCGGGGCGGTCTGCAGGTTGACATGCCCGCCTACGGATTCCACGTTTCTCACGATCATCACTCTGAAGCCGAGTCGATCCTTGTGGATTCGATTTGGCCAGAAACCCACCCCATCGTCTTTGATCACAATCTTGAGACCCTTGCGGTTGGCTTTCATAACTAGGACTCGATTTACTTCTGGCCCGCCGGCGTGCATCAGAGAGTTCGTCACAGCTTGCATGGTGGCTTCGGTTAGAGCTATGGAAACACCAGCGGGTACCTGGATGGTGCCGATAGCCTCTGAGTCGATTTTGAAACTCGGCGCCTGAGAGGAGACCGCCACCTCGATGGCGTTGAACAAACTGGCAACTGAAACCGTTTCGCGGTAGTCAAATTCTTCGAACGTGTAGTTCGCGAG
This sequence comes from uncultured Micrococcales bacterium, assembly GCA_903927775.1. Classification (GTDB taxonomy): domain Bacteria; phylum Actinomycetota; class Actinomycetes; order Actinomycetales; family Microbacteriaceae; genus Rhodoluna. The sequence continues at coordinate 4,335 of CAIYOE010000206.1, forward strand.
CTTTTGAATAGCTGCCTCAGCCAACTTGGCAGCGGTTTTTTTGCTGGCCATTGTGTCGGCAGTGGCCGCCTGTTCCAGAGCTGTGATTATCTTTTGTTGCACAACAGCTGCAAGCCTGATTCGTTCTCTCTGTATCGCATCTGAGGTGGCAGTCTTGGCGGCGGCTGCCTGAGTTTCCAAGTTGGCTGCATCTTGCTGAGCCGCACGGAACTTTAGCATTTGAATTAGTGCGGTGAACACCGCGCTTATCAAAAAGGTGTAAACGGCATCTTGTAAGGCCCTGCCCAGACTCGAAGAACCGCCTGCCGGCGCGAGGCGCAAAAATACAAACCACACGGGAATTAGAGTGATGAAAACTGCGCTCCACCGGATGCTGAGTCCAAAACCTGCCGACAGCGATGCCATTCCTAGCCCCCACCAGACCCAGGGGGTGAAATCCAGCGGCAAATGGTGCACGCTGATCACTTGATAGGGCCAAAACACCAAGGCGAATAAGATCGAACTCAAGTGCAGTGTGTACCAAATTTTGGAGCCACTTAGGAACCAGTTACTGACCGCTAGCCCGACAACGCTGGCCAGAACTGACCCTAAAGTTAGCCAAAACAAAACCGGCTGCAAATACGGTGCCTGCTTTAGGGCATTTAGGGTCATTTCCAGGGTGCTAAGCGCAAGCACACAAGAATAGACACGACCCAGGATGATGTCTGTTCTTCGCGCAGCAAATGTGCTCGCACGCGAGGACGCCAGTTGGCTGGTATTTGACCATGCAGAACTCAAACTATTTCACCCCAAAACATCTATCGATAATCTACCTGCAACCACCGACAAAAGTTGAAATGCGGTATCTAAAGGTGGTTTGTTTTGGAAAGAACTAGGCCTTGGGAACCAGACTCACAATGGTCTCAAAGTGATGGGTGTGCGGGAACAGATCAAAAGCGCGAAGCTTCTTGATTTGGTATCCCGACTCCAACAACTGCTTTAGGTCGCGCGCCAAAGAAACCGGATCGCAGGCCACGTAAACAATGTGCTTTGGCGCCAACTTGATGATCGAACCAATCACCTTGGCTCCGGCGCCAGAGCGCGGAGGATCCAAAATCACGGTGGCTTGACTGTAATCGATTACGCCGTTTTTGGCATCGGTGACCTGCTCCACAATAAATCGCTCGACAGGAGCGAATACAGCTCGAACCGCAGGCAAATCCGCCAGGTTCAGTTTGGCATCTTCGGTTGCCTGCTTGGAGTTCTCTACAGTTGTGACTTTGACTCGGTTGGCGAACTTGGAGGCCAAGGCGCCAGCAAACAAGCCCACTCCACCATAAAGGTCTAGGTTTGGCGCGTTAAGGTCCAGGCCAACTTCAGCAACCATCTGGGTGACCACATCGGTGAGGAGATTTGCCGCACCCTTGTGAACCTGCCAGAAACCTCCACCGGTGATACGGAAGGTGCGTCCGGCAGCGCGCTCGATCAAACGAGCATCGCCCTTGAGTTTCTTATCGATTTTCCACTGAATCTGGCCGGAGCTGCTGGTGGCAATCTCGATCTTGCTCACGTCTTGCCAGTTGCGGGTGTGCAGACCCAAATCATTGATGTCCTCGACGGCCAACGGAAGCTTCTTTACCTGAACAACCTCGTGGCTACGTTCCTTATAAGGGCCGGCATCGCCAGACATGTCCACATGCAACTGCACGCGAGTGCGGTAACCGAGACCGTTGGCTTCGTCGTCTCCTGGGACTGCCTCGACCTCGCTTCGCAGCTTTACGCCAGCCATGCGGTCCAACGATTCCTCAAGGACATCGGCCTTGAGCTCACGCTGACGAGCCAACTTGATGTGGCCAAACTCGGCACCACCGGCACCGCCAACTCCGGCTTCTTTCCAAACGTGCTTAACGCGGTCGGGCGAGGCCTCGATGATTTCCATGGGTTCAGCGCGGCAGAACGAGCCGTTGCGGTCCTCGAAAACTACGGCTTTGACCAGCTCTCCCGGCAACACGTGAGAGACGAAAATCACTCTGCCATCGTGTCTAGCTACGAAAATTCCGCCGTGAGCCACCTTCTCGATTCGAAGAGTTAGCTGCTGACCGGTCCAGTTGATTGATTTGTCCACTTGTCAAGTGTTCCATACCCTTGAACACATGACCCGCGTTGTGCTCGCATCTACCTCTCCTGCTCGCCTAAGTTTGTTGCGTGCAGGTGGTATCGAACCCCAAACCATTGCCCCGCTGGTAGACGAAGACGAAGTCACCGCGGTGGGTCGAGCCCAAGGTCTAATCACCAACACCAGCCAGATGGTGGGCCTGCTAGCCCGCGCCAAGGCCGAGGCGGTCCTTCACCGACCCGAGGTTGCGGGTGCCGTGATTATCGGCTGCGACTCATCGCTGGAATTCGACGGCGAATCGCTGGGCAAGCCCCACCTGCCAGAGGTGGCAATCGACCGCTGGAAAAAACTGCGCGGCAAATCGGGCCGGCTTTACAGCGGTCACTGGGTAATCGACAACCGAGACCCAGCAAACCCGATTGCTGTTGGCAGCGTTAGTCACGCGACCGTGCACTTTGCAAACCTGAGCGATGCCGAAATCGAGGCATACGTGGCAACCGGTGAACCACTAAAGGTGGCCGGTGCTTTCACCATTGATGGCCTAGGTGGCGCTTTTATCAGCCGAATCGAGGGCGACCCTCACACCGTTGTGGGTCTGAGCCTACCCACCCTGCGCGAATTGATGATGGAACTTGGCATCGAATACCCAACGCTATGGAGCAAGCCAATAGGCTAGAGGAACTATGATTTCTGCTAAAAAAATCACCAAGGTTTTAGTTGCCAACCGCGGAGAGATTGCGGTTCGCATCATCCGTGCCGCCAAAGATTCAGGTATTGCCTCGGTAGCGGTTTACGCAGACCAAGACCGCAACGCTATGCATGTCAAGATGGCCGACGAAGCCTATGCACTCAACGGAACCTCAGGTCCCGAGACCTACTTGGTAATCGAAAAGATTTTGGCTGCCGCCGCAGCCTCTGGCGCAAACGCCGTTCACCCCGGCTACGGCTTTCTTGCCGAGAACGCAGACTTTGCTCGCGCGGTAATCGCTGCCGGCTTGATTTGGATTGGGCCATCGCCAAAGTCGATCGAGATGCTGGGAGACAAGGTTTCGGCTCGTCACGTAGCCGAGAAGGTTGGTGCTCCCCTCGCGCCTGGAACTCTAAATCCAGTCTCTGGCGCTGCCGAGGTGCTGGACTTCGTGGCCCAGCACGGCGTTCCCGTAGCCATAAAGGCAGCCTTCGGCGGCGGTGGCCGCGGCATCAAGGTTGCTTACAACAAAGAAGAAGTAGCGGAGCTTTTCGAATCTGCCACTCGCGAGGCCATCGCTGCGTTTGGTCGCGGTGAGTGCTTTGTAGAAAAGTACCTAGAAAAGCCTCGCCACGTAGAGACCCAGTGTCTTGCAGACGCACACGGAAACGTGGTTGTAGTCAGCACCCGAGACTGCTCGTTGCAGCGACGCCACCAGAAACTTGTAGAAGAGGCTCCGGCTCCGTTCCTAACCCCAGAGCAGAACAAGCGCCTTTACGAGGCATCCAAGGCCATCCTCAAAGAGGTTGGCTACCAGGGTGCGGGTACCTGCGAGTTCCTGGTTGCCCAGGATGGCACCATCAGCTTCCTCGAGGTCAACACCCGCCTGCAGGTTGAGCACCCGGTCTCCGAGGAAGTCACCGGATTAGACCTAGTGCGCGAGCAGTTCCGCCTAGCCGAGGGCGGAGTGCTGGACTACGAAGACCCAATCATCAAGGGTCACAGTTTTGAATTCCGAATCAACGGAGAAGACGCCGGCCGCAACTTTATGCCGGCCCCCGGCTTGGTCAGCCTGTTCAAGGCACCTAGCGGCCCGGGTGTTCGCGTGGACACCGGCGTCGAATCTGGCGACGAGATTTCGGGTTCATTCGACAGCATGATTGCCAAGTTGATCGTTACCGGCTCTACCCGCGAAGAAGCCTTGGCGCGCAGTCGCCGGGCACTAGCCGAGATGAAGGTAGAGGGCATGCCAACCGTGCTGCCATTCCATCAAAAAATCGTGAACGAGCCAGCATTTATCGGCATCGATGGCAAGTTCGGCGTTTACACCCGCTGGATTGAAACCGAGTGGAACAACGACATTCCAGCCTGGTCGGGCGAAGCCGGCGAGGCAGCCGCGAGCGGCGAGCGCAACAATGTTGTTGTCGAGGTTGGCGGAAAGCGCATCGAAGTTAGTCTTCCGGCCAGCATGTTCAGTGGCGTATCGGCGGCTCCGGCAGCCGCTGGAGCAGCAAAGCGCAAGAAGACCGCAGGGCCAGCAACCGGCGGAAACGCCAACGAAATCAAGGCACCGATGCAGTCGACCGTGGTCAAGATTGCGGTTGAGGTTGGTCAAGAGGTCAACGAGGGCGACCTGGTAGTTGTTCTTGAGGCCATGAAGATGGAGCAACCTTTGACCGCACACAAGAGCGGAACCGTAAAGGCAATTGGCGCGGCAGTCGGCGAGACAGTTCCCGCCGGAACCATGCTGATTGAGTTTGCCTAAAACTTAGAGCAGGAAAACCCCGACCGGCCGGTCGGGGTTTTCCTGTTTGGCTACTAAAATGGCCGGCCTGTCGGTGACCAAATTATTCGGTAGGCAGGTGAAGGTCCTGGGCTGCTTCCTGAATGGTTGCCGACAGCGATGGGTAGACGGTGAACGTACGTGCTACTTCGTCGACCGTCAGTCTGTTTTCTACCGCTATTGCTATCGGGTAGATAAGGTCGCTGGCTCGAGGAGCCACCACCACTCCACCGATAACAGTGCCACCGGTGGAACAAATCAGCTTGATGAAGCCGTCTTCGATTCCCTGCATCTTGGCGCGAGGGTTGGTGTTCAACATAATCTTGCGAACAAAGCCATTCACCTTGCCATCCTGGACGTCTTTTTCGGTCCAACCCACGGTTGCTACCTCTGGCGCGGTAAAAATGTTTGCCGTCACGTGACGCAGGTTGGTAGGCGCAGAAACATCGCCCATGGTGTGGAACACTGCGGTGCGACCCTGCATGGAGCTAACCGAGGCCAGTGGCATGAAGGTGGTGCAGTCTCCCACTGCATAAACGTTGGCGCGCGAAGTACGAGCTACCTTGTTTACATCTACGTGGCCCGATTCAGTGAGAATCACTCCGGCTTCTTCTAGCCCAAGACCGGCGGTGTTTGGAATAGCACCAACGGCCATAAGGCAGTGTGAGCCCCTGATCACCTCGCCGGTGCTCAGAGTCACCTCGACGCCGTCTCCAGTGTTGACCACTTTGTCGGCTCGACTCTGACTTTTGATGTTGATGCCGTTTCGGATAAAAACGGTTTGAATTACATCGGCGGCATCTGCATCGCTGGAAGGCAAAATGGTGTCGCGACTAGAGATCAGGGTGACCTCGGAACCTAGGTAGGAATAGGCGCTCGCGAACTCGGCTCCGGTAACACCAGAACCAACCACAATCATGTGCTCTGGGAGCTCCTGCAGGTTGTAAAGCTGCGCCCAGGTGAAAATGCGCTCCCCGTCGGGCTTGGCATCTGGAAGTTCGCGCGGTGTAGCGCCGACCGAAACAATGATTGTCTTCGCTTCGATTTTCTCTGGCTTTCCACCGTCGCTCGGGGTGGCGATAACGTGGTGGTTTCCGTCGAGCTTTCCGGTCCCGTGGATGATTCGAACTCCGGCCTTCACGAGCTCGGCAAGCATATCGGCACTCTGCTGTTCCGCAAGGCCTTTCAGGCGCTGGTTCACAACTGCAAGGTCGATCTCGATCTTTGGTTTAACCGGCTGACCGGCGAAAGTAAGCTTCACTCCTAGGTTGTTCGAGTGCGCTACGCGCTGAGCCGCCTCGGCAGTTGCAATCAGGGTCTTGGATGGCACCACATCGGTGAGCACTGCGTTACCGCCGATACCGTTCTTTTCGATAAGGGTTACATCGGCTCCCAGCTGCCGCCCACTAAGAGCCGCTTCGTATCCGCCGGGTCCGCCACCAATAATGACAATGTGATGCTTCTTTTTTAGGTTCTTGTCCACGCTTCTATTGTCCCTCACAACTAGACTCAAATTCATGCCTAACCCATTAGAAGACAACGAAGTTAACCCAATGGAAATCGCAAGACTGGCGGCCGACCAGATTGCGGACCTCACCGGAGTTGCAAGTCACGACATAGCGTTGACTTTGGGTTCGGGGTGGGCAAAAGCCGCCGATCTCATGGGTGAAACCGTAGCCAGCATCGATGCCACCCAAATTGCAGGTTTCAGCGCCCCGGTGGTTGCCGGCCACGTTGCCACCATTCGCTCCATTTTGCTTCCCAGTGGCAAGCACGCTCTGGTGTTGGGCGCTCGCACTCACTTTTACGAGGGTCACGGAGTTCGCCGCGTGGTTCACGGTGTTCGCACCGCCGCAGCAGCCGGCGCAAAAACCATGATCTTAACTAACGGCGCCGGGGGCATCAAGCCCACCTGGACCGCTGGGCAGCCAGTACTCATTAGCGATCACATCAACCTCACCGCCAGCAGCCCGCTAGAGGGCGCCACCTTTATCGACCTGACCGACCTCTATTCGCGTGACCTGCGCGATCTGGCCAGAACCGTGGATTCCACCCTGGATGAAGGCGTTTACGTGCAGTTCCGCGGCCCACACTACGAAACCCCTGCCGAGGTGCAGATGGCAAAGATCATGGGCGGTCACATTGTTGGCATGTCTACCGCATTGGAGGCCATCGCTGCTCGCCAAGCCGGCATGAAGGTGCTTGGGCTTTCGCTAATCACCAACCTGGCCGCGGGTATTAGCCCAAACCCTCTGAGTCACGCCGAGGTAATCGAGTCGGGGCAGCTGGCCGAAGCCCGCATCAGCGCCCTGCTAGCCCAGATTGTGGCCAAACTCTAACCCATGGACGCCACCCTCTTAGCCCAGGCTCAGGCCTGGTTAAATCAGGACCCCGATGCGGTTACCCGCGCCGAACTTCATGCTCTGATCGATTCTGGCGACTCGGTCGGAATCGCAGATCGATTTGGTAGCCGGCTCGGATTTGGAACTGCCGGGCTTCGCGGCGAACTTGGTGCCGGGCCGAATCGAATGAACCGCGTTCTGGTCGCCCAGGCTGCCGCCGGTATCGCGCGGTGGCTCTTGGCCAATCCGGAATTCGCAGGCGCCGGCAAACGCCCATCGGTGGTTATTGGTTTTGATGGGCGAATCAACAGCGATGTATTCGCCCAGGATTCCGCACAGATTTTCGCCGGTGCGGGCATCGATGTTTTGCTATTCGACACCTACGTGCCCACCCCAATGCTGGCTTTCGCGGTGAAGCAAGGTAACTACAGCATGGGAGTGATGGTCACTGCCAGCCACAATCCGCCTCGGGACAACGGCTACAAGGTTTACCTTGGTGGTGCCAACGGCGGTTCGCAGATCATTAGTCCGGTGGATTCTCAGATCGCCGCAAACATCGATGCGGTGGCCGCCGAACTCAGCTTTGAACAGCTACCTAAATGCCTGGAGTTTGAGACCGGTGGCCGAGCGCTGCGAGCGGGGTACATCGCGCATACTTCTGGGCTAGTCGCCCCGCAGCCGGACCAGCAACTCAAGATTGTCTTCACGGCTATGCACGGCGTTGGCTGGGCCACCACTCGGTCGGTTTTTGAGGCCGCTGGGTTGGACGACCCCTTTTTGGTCAATCAACAGATTGAACCAGACGGCAGTTTTCCAACGGTTGCCTTCCCGAATCCAGAGGAACCCGGTGCCCTTGACCTGGCCATGGAAACTGCCAACCTAGCCAATGCCGACCTGATTTTGGCCTGCGATCCAGACGCCGATCGTCTGGCTGTTGCCGTGCCAGATTCGACTCAAGCCGACGGCTGGCGCAAACTAACCGGAGACCAGGTCGGGCTCATTTTGGGTGCCGAATTGGCGGCAAAGGCTCGGCGAGCCGGTGTGAGCGCCAACCTAGCAAGCTCGATTGTTTCTAGTTCGCAGTTGAGCGCGGTGGCGGCCCATTACGGTTTGGGATACGTGCAGACCCTTACCGGATTCAAGTGGATTAGTAAGGTGCCGAACCTGTTGTTTGGTTTCGAAGAAGCGCTAGGGTATTGCGTGGATTCTGCCCACACGCCCGATAAAGACGGCATTAGCGCCGCTCTAATGATTGCGGATATCGCGAATCGCCTTCACAACCAGGGCATCACTCTAGACCAGCACTTGGCCACCCTGGGTGAGCAGTTTGGTCACTATGCCACCGGGCAAATCAGCCTGCGTTTCGCCTCGGTATCTGTGGCGCAAGAGATGGTTACAGGTTTGCGCACCGCTCCGCCGACTCACATCGATGGAGAGCCTGCCGCATTTACGGATTTGGCGATCGGCACCGACAAACTGCCCGCCACCGATGGACTGCGATTCGACCTGCCAGATGGTCGAAGAGTGATTATTCGCCCGAGCGGAACCGAGCCAAAACTCAAATGCTACCTGCAGACCGTGGGCATAAGCGCCTGGGATGCAGCGGAAAAGTTGGCGAGCCTGGATGCTGCCATGCGGGGTGTGCTGGACTAGAGCATTGCGGCAGACAGTTTGTCGCCGATTTCTCCTAAGTCGAAAACGTGGTCGATAGCGATTACCTCGCTTGGAAGCCCCTTTAGTTTCTCTACGAGCTCCGGAGTGGTGAGCAAAATCTGAGCATCGCGGCTGGCACGAGCAGTCTCGATATCCGCTGCCTCGACAGTGGCCTCAAGATTTAGTGATCGCAAGACTTTCTCGGCGTTCATTTTGAGCAGCACGGACGTGCCAATACCTGCTCCGCAGACCGCGATGATTTTCATGCTTTTATGTTCCCAGTGTTCAATGAATCAAAGTTCGTATTTGTGCCTCGGTTTGGCAACTTAATAGAGAATTAACAAAGTCGGGATCCGATGCCTTCCCCGCAAATTCACTAAGCAACTCTAAATGCTTATCGTGGTCTCGCGCAGCGAGAGCAAACACTGCACGAACCGGGTCGTTGTTCGAACCAAAGTCCACGGGCTTTGCCAGAGTCACAAGGCTCATTCCGGTGTGCAAAACCGAGTCCCCAGGTCTGGCGTGGGGCATGGCTAAACCCGGCGCTATCACTATGTAAGGACCCAGATCATCAATGGTTGCGATCATGGCGTCGGTGTAGGCGCTCGTGGTGCATCCGCTGGCAACCAGACCATCTCCGGCCCGGCGAACTGCCCCTTGCCAGTCGGCCGCGGTTTGGTTCAGCAGAATCGAACCCTTGCCAAAGGCCTTCTCTAACAGGCTCATTATTTGAGCGCTCTAGCGGCGGCCACCGCGAACGCGACTGAAGCCCTCGAGGATCATGTCTACTAGCTCATCGCGTGCCTCGGCATCCTGGAATGCGGCGCGAGCGGCGTTGATCTGGAACTGCTCGAGGTCGCCTATTCCGTAGCCAAAAGTGTCCGCCAAAAGCTCCAGCTCGCGAGTCAGAGTTGTGTTGCTCATAAGGCGGTTGTCCGTACTCACTGTCACGTTGAAACCAAGCTCGTAGTAGAGGTCAAACGGGTGGTCCTCTATGGTTTCACCCAAAAGTTCGATTGCACCGGTTTGCAGGTTGCTGCTTGGGCAGAGCTCCAGAGCAATGCCCCGGTCGAATACCCAGCGCGCTACCGGGCCAAGCTGAACAAAATCGGTGTCGCCGTCTTCGCGCGAAAGCAGAATGTCTTCCACAATTCGTACACCGTGTCCCAAACGCAAAGCGCGACCGCTCACCAAGGCGTCTTTGATGCTTTCGATGCCATCGGCTTCACCAGCGTGCACGGTGGTTGGGAAAAGCTCGCTGGCTAGGTAGTCGAAGGCCACCTTGTGGCGACTTGGCAAGAAGCCCTTTTCGGCTCCAGCGATGTCGAAGCCGACCACTCCATCCAAGCGGTGACGGACAGCCAGCTCGGCGATTTCGAGGGCACGGTCGGCGTGACGCATTGCAGTCACCAGCTGGCCGGTGCGGATGTAGCCGCCCTGCTTCTCAACGATTTCGACACCCTCTTCGAGGCCGTCCTGGACCGCATCTACAACTTCATCCAGGGTCAGTCCAGCCCTAAGGTGCTGCTCTGGCGCCCAGCGAATTTCGGCGTAAATCACGCCATCGTTGGCTAGATCAAGAACGAATTCCTTGGCTACACGCTTTAGCCCCTCTGCGGTTTGCATCACAGCGATGGTGTGGTCGAAGGTCTCGAGGTAGCGCTCCAGCGAGCCGGAGTCGGCCGCATCAAAGAACCACTTGGCCAAGTCCTTAGCGTTGTCTGCCGGCAGCTCGTGACCGATTTCGGAGGCTAAGTCGATGATGGTCTGCGGGCGGAGTCCGCCATCGAGGTGATCATGTAGCGAAATCTTTGGCAGCTGGCGAACATTGAAGTTTGGCATGGTGTGACTTTCTGTTTGCGGCTAACCGCGAATGGCTTCAAGCAGAATGTTGCGCTCTGCCGGGGGGTTTACTGGATCAATCAAAATCTGGCCGTTGAGAGCCTCGTTGGCGCGCTCGAATCGCGCCGCATCGTTGCTGTGCAAGGTTAGCATCGGCTGCCCCTTGACCACCCAGTCTCCAAGCCCAGCGTGAAGCACAATTCCCGCACCGAGTTGGACCGCGTCTTCTTTCTTGGCGCGTCCGGCGCCCAGACGCCACGACGCAATGCCAACGGCAAGCGCATCGATCTTGGAAACGTAGCCGTCTTGTTCGGCGAAAATTGTGGTGCTCTCTGGGCAGGTCGGCAGCTTTGCCGTGGGGTCGCCGCCCTGGGCGCGAATCATTTGGTTCCACTTATCCATGGCTCGCCCGTCGTTCAGGGCGGCTCGTACATCGGCGTCTGGTTGCCCGGCTAGCCGCAGCATTTCGCTGGCTAACTCGACCGTGAGGTCAACAACGTCGGCTGGGCCGCCGCCGGCAAGCACCTCAACCGATTCTTCGACCTCGAGTGCGTTGCCGATCTTGCGCCCGAGCGGGGTGGACATATCGGTTAGCAGAGCCGAGGTTCGAACACCGGCATCTTGACCAAGGGCTACAAGCGTCTGGGCCAACTCGCGGGCGCGGTCCAGGGTCTTCATGAATGCGCCCGAACCAACCTTTACGTCTAGCACTAAAGACGCAGTGCCCTCGGCGATTTTCTTGCTCATGATGCTACTGGCAATCAACGGAATCGATTCCACGGTTCCGGTCACATCGCGCAGGGCGTAGAGCTTTTTGTCGGCTGGGGCCAACCCAGAGCCGGCGGCGCAAATGACCGCGCCAATCTCTGCCAGCTGGCGGTACATTTCGTCGTTGGTTAGCGCCGCTCGCCATCCAGGAATCGATTCCAGCTTGTCTAGAGTGCCGCCGGTGTGGCCTAGGCCACGA
>CAIYOE010000207.1 GCA_903927775.1 uncultured Micrococcales bacterium
AGCGCCCTGAGCAAACTTGGCAAACTCAGCTTCAAAAGCCTCAAGGGAACCGTAGTGATCCAGGTGATCTGGATCAACATTTGTTATCAAAGCGATCGCGGTTTCATAGTGCAGGAACGAGCCATCGGACTCATCTGCCTCAATTACGAATAGGTCTGAGCTGCCGGATGCAGAACTCGCACCGAGGGCCGCAATTACTCCGCCATTCACAAAACTAGGGTCCTCACCAAGAGCCAAAAGCGCGGTGATAACCATGCCCGTGCTGGTGGTTTTGCCGTGAGCACCCGCAACGGCAATCAGCTTCTTTTTGGTGGTTAGGTAAGCCAGCGCCTGCGACCGGTGGATAACCGGTATTCCGCGCTCTTTCGCCAAGAGGTACTCGGGGTTGGTAGGCCACAGCGCACTAGTGACCACCACAGTGTCTGCATTTCCAAGGTGAGCCGCATCGTGCCCGATGTGAATGGTGGCACCAAGCTCACGCAGGGCTGCCACATTGGAGGTATCTCGCAAGTCAGAACCTGTTACCTTGTGCCCCATGCCAAGTAGTATTCTGGCGATTCCGCTCATCCCTGACCCACCGATGCCGATGAAGTGCACCGTTCCCAGATCGTCTGGAACCGGCTGCGAAAAATCAGGTTTGATCATTAGAAATCCTTGATACGCGAGGTTGCTAAGAAAAGACTAGAACTAGATGGTGTTCTTACCGGCACCCAACACGCTGTGCACCAGGTTCAGTAGGCGCTGCGCGCCGTCGGGAACTCCAACCGTCTTGGCCGCGGCAGCCATCTGGTTTCGGCTTCGCGAATTAGAGACCAGCGGGATTAGTTTGTTTTGAACAAATTCGGGCGTGAAATCTGCATCCGGGCAAATCATGCCGCCCTGCGCGGCCAATATGTCCGCAACATTGAAACGCTGCTCGCCATTACCTACCGGGTACGGCACGTACACGGCTGGCAAACCTACAGCCGCAAACTCGCTTACCGTTGCCGAACCTGCTCGGCAAACCGCAAAATCGGCTGCGGTGATTGCCAAGTCCATGCGGTCGCAGTACTTAAGTCGCACAAAGTCGGCTGTGGCCTCCGGTTCCAAGTCGCTTCGCTCGCCCGTTATGTGCAAAACCTGGATGCCCGCGTTTTTCAGCCAAACTCTAGAAGCCTCGATGGTGTCGTTCAGTTTTTTCGCACCGAGCGATCCGCCTGTAACGAGCAGGGTTGTTGTGCTCTCATCCAGGCCAAAATGAGCGCGCGCAGCAACGCGGTCTGCAATGCCAATTCCCGTGGCAAGTTTTGCCACTTCCGGACGCAACGGCATTCCCACGAAAGTTGCATTGGCAAGTTTGGTGTTCTTGAAAGCCACACCAACAGCGGCAGCGGATCTTGAAGCCCAACGGTTAGCCAATCCAGGCAGTGCGTTGGCCTCGTGGATCACAACGGGAATACCCATAGCCTTTGCAGCCGAATAGGCTGGAGCGCTGGCGTAGCCACCGAAACCAACCACCACATCGATGCGGTTTTCTTTCAGGTAACCCGACACTTTGGCAACCATGGCACGGTATCTGATCGGGAAACGCA
>CAIYOE010000208.1 GCA_903927775.1 uncultured Micrococcales bacterium
CACCCATGCTCTGATTGTGTCACCAATCCCAAGGCATAGACTACGAACATGAGCAACGAAGCCGTGAAAGAGCCTTTTATTCAATTCCTGGGGGCCGCAGGAACCGTAACCGGAAGCCGTTTTCTAATCAGCGCCAATGGCACCAAGGTTTTGATCGACTGCGGAATGTTCCAGGGTCTCAAAGAACTCCGGCTGAAAAACTGGGAGCCATTCCCGGTAAACCCCGAAGAAATCGATGCCATTGTGGTGACCCACGCCCACCTGGATCACTCGGGTTACCTACCTCGCCTAGTGAAGCTGGGATTTCAGGGCGCAATCCACCTGACCCAATACACCGCGGCGCTCGCCGAGGTGATTCTGCGAGACTCGGCCAGGATCCAAGGCGAAGATGCTGCCTATGCAGCCAAGAAAAAGTTCTCGAGGCACAACCCACCCTTGGCACTCTACGACGAAGCGAATGTGGAGCAAACGCTAGATCAGTTCGTGACTCACTCGTTCCACAAGCGCATTCAGGTGGCCACCGAAACCTTTGTCACGTTCCACCCATCGGGGCACATTCTTGGTGCTTCGTTCCTAGAGATCGAATTCTTTGGCAAACGAATTTTGTTCACCGGCGACATGGGGCGTACCGACCACCCACTACTAGTAGCGCCTGACTCCATTCCGGCGGGCCATTTCGATGCAATCATCACCGAGAGCACCTACGGCGATCGTGAGCACACTCCTGCAAGCAGCAACTTCGAGGACGTAATTAACCAGACGGTGGCCCGCGGTGGCTCGGTTTTGATTCCGGCCTTTGCCGTTGACCGCACCGAGGTGATTTTGGTGAGACTGCGCGAATCCATGGAGGCCGGGCGTATCCCGCGCGTTCCCATCTACGCCGATTCCCCAATGGCACTCAAAGCGCTGGATTACTATCGCCAAGCTATAGACGAACACTCTGCCGAAATCCGCGAAAACATCGCGCGGGACTGGCAGGGTCGCGATCCGTTCGACCCGGGCACTCTGGTTGAACTGTTCACTCCAGAGCAATCCAAGACCATCAATGAACCGACCAATCCGTGCATCATCATTAGCGCCAGTGGCATGGGCACCGGTGGGCGAGTAGTTCATCATTTGCACAGCATGTTGCCCAATCCAAAGCACACCGTAATCATGGTGGGCTATCAGGCAATCGGAACCCGAGGCCGGGCGCTGGTCGATGGCGCCGAGCAGGTAAAGATGCACGGCGAGCTCGTCGATGTCAAAGCTCAAATAGAGTCGGTGCAATCATTCAGCGTGCACGCAGACAGCGATGGCCTGATCGCCTGGATGACCTCTGGCTCGGAAGCGCCATCGCAGGTGTTCGTAGTTCACGGCGAAGAAGGCGCAGCAGACACATTTGCAGACCGAATAAAAAGCCAACTGGGATGGAAGGCCCACGTGCCTTTCATGGGAGAGAGAGCCTCGATCTAAATGTCTAATACCCGCGTAGAACACGACCTATTGGGAAACTTTGAGGTTCCCATCGATGCCTACTGGGGCGTTCATACTGGTCGCGCCAAAGAAAACTTCCCAATCACGGGTGTACCTATTGGGCATTACCGCAGCCTGATCCGTGCCTTGGCGTTGGTCAAGCGTGCCGCTGCTTTTGCCAATCAACAAGTTGGCGAACTGGAGCCGGCGCTGGCGAAGGTAATAATTCAGGCCTGCGACGAGGTGGCCCGAGGCGACTTTGACACCGAGTTTGTGGTTGACACCATTCAGGGAGGTGCTGGAACCAGCACCAACATGAACGCGAACGAGGTAATTGCTAACCGCGCGCTCGAGCTGATGGGTCACGCCAAAGGTGACTACCAATACCTGCACCCGCTAAATCACGTGAACATGTCGCAAAGCACCAACGATGTGTACCCAACCGCACTCAAGGTTGCCCTGGTGTTAGAGATTCGCAACCTGATAGCCGCCATGCAACATCTGCGCGGCGCTTTCTCGGCTAAGTCCGACGAGTTCAAGCACATCCTGAAGATGGGCCGGACCCAGTTGCAAGACGCCGTACCAATGACCCTTGGTCAGGAGTTTGCCACCTTTGCGCGAATGACCCACGAAGACGAACAGCGCTTGGACGAAGTCACTCGCCTGCTATGCGAAATCAACCTGGGCGGCACCGCGATTGGTACTCAGTTGAATGCGCCAAAAGGTTACGCCGAACTGGCCTGCCAAGAACTGAGCCGGCTAAGTGGTATTCCGCTAGTGGTAGCCGAAGACATGGTTGAAGCTACCCAGGATGCCGGTGTGTTTGTGATGGTCAGCGGTGTGCTCAAACGTGTTGCAGTCAAGCTAAGCAAGACTTCTAACGACCTACGCCTGCTCTCTAGCGGACCGCGCGCCGGTTTTGGAGAGTTGAACCTG
>CAIYOE010000209.1 GCA_903927775.1 uncultured Micrococcales bacterium
ATCGTGTTCTCGCCTCTGGCGCAGGGCCTGTTGACCGGGAAATACCTAAACGGAATCCCAAAGGGCTCCCGTGCGACTCGCAACCTCTACCTAAAGCCAGCCGGCATCAACGATGTCTACCTTGAGCGCACCCGCGGCCTGAACCAGATTGCAGCGGATCGCGGTCAAAGCCTGGCTCAACTGGCTCTCACCTGGGTATTGCGCCACCCTCAGGTGACCAGCGCGCTCATCGGTGCCAGCAGCATCAAGCAGCTAGAAGACAACTACGCGGCCATCAAGGCACCCAAGTTGAGCCCCGCCGAGCTAGCGGCTATCGATGTGTTCGCAATTCACGGAACGGGAAATGCCTAAAACCAAAGCGAAACCGGCACTTGGATGGTTTTACACGCTGCTTTCCAGTCTGCTTTTCGGACTGAATGCCGCCACCAGCAAAGTGGTGGTGCAAGCTCATATTTCTCCCGAATTGGTGGTGATTTTCCGCTCCGGTAGCAGCGCTTTACTGGCCGGCCTGGTGTTGTTGATTGTGAATCGACGCGGATTCAAAGTCGCGCGGAATCAAATACCCAAGTTGATACTCTTCGGCATCGGCGGCATCGCTCTCATGCAGTGGAGCTACACCAACGCCGTGACCCTGCTGCCAGTTGGTATCTCTTTGCTATTCGAATACACAGCCGCGATTATTACCCCGGTAGTTATGTGGATCATTTACAAACGACGCCCAAGCACCAACCTTTGGTGGGGCGCCGGTCTCGCTCTCTCGGGCTTGGTTGTGGTTTCTCAAATCTGGAACAGCGACCTCAACCCACTGGGCGTATTCTTTGGTTTCATGGCCGCTCTGTGTGTGGTCTTTTACTTTGTGATGGGCGACTACGTTCAGCGCGATCGCGACTCGTTGTCGACGCTTTTTTACGCAATGTTGATATCGTGCATCTTCTGGTTGATCGTGCGTCACCCATCCATGGCCAGCCTGCCGGATTTGACCGGTCAACTTGACCTAACCGGGCACCTAGCGGGGCTGAAAGTCCCAACCTGGCTGGTGCTGGTTTGGTTTTGCGTAATGGGGTCGTTCCTGCCGATGCTCATGGGTTTCGCAGCTCTCAAGAACCTTTCCCCAACCTACGTGGGTATCGGTTCAATCTCTGAGGTTGTCTGGGCATTCGTTTTTGGCTGGCTCTGGTTGGGCGAGGCAATAAGTGGAATACAAGTTATTGGGGCTGTGTTAGTGGTAGCAGGAATCGTGCTGGCGCAAAGCGGGTCGGCTAAAAAACAGGAGTACTAGGGTGTCAGAAATCAAAGCCGGCGGCACTATTGAGTTGACAAACGAAAACTTTGGTGAACACGTAACCACCGATGGAATCACCGTGGTTGACTTTTGGGCAGAGTGGTGCGGTCCTTGCCGCCAGTTCGGGCCTATCTTCGAGGAAGCCAGCACTCGCCACACCGACATCACCTTTGGCAAGGTCGACACCGAGGCCCAGCGGGAACTTGCGGCCCAAGCAAACATCACCTCGATTCCTACGCTCATGGTTTTCCGCGAGGGCGTGCTGCTCTACAACCGCCCAGGTGCGCTGCCAGGTGCTGCACTCGAGGAGCTTCTGGGCGCAGTGCGCGCTCTTGACATGGATGCAATCCGAGCCGAAATTGCCACCGATAGCCAGATCTCAGAGGGCTAAACGTGAAAAACAATTCGCTTGCCATGATTGCCACCATCGCTGCTGTTGGCGCATTGGCAAGCCTCACAGGGTACATAGACCCAGCAATTTGTGGCAAGCCACAGGAAAATTCGTGGATGAACTGCGAGGAAGTGGCGAACCAAACGCTAACCGCTTTTTGGGCGTGCTTTGCCGTTGCGGCAGCCAGCCTGACCGGCTACCTTTTGCAGCTTCGTAAGGCGAATCGAGCACTTAGGGGCAAGCGGTAAACTCCGCAATTTCGTCTAGGCTATACAGGTCATCGAGGACGAATAGAGGAACCATTGTCTGGCAACACACGTGGATTGATCCACGACACCACACCTGAAAGCCTGCTACTGCGCGACGAGGTTTTTGCCTACGCCAGCGACCGTCTGGGAATGAACCCTCCCCCGCTGGATGCTCCCGCAACAGTTTCCGAACTTTGGCAAATGACTGGTCAAACCGTAACCGAGGAAGGCTTAGGCGGAAGCGAGGCCCTGGCACTTTTCCGCGACAAAGTAGGTCACGCCACGATTTCGGTGGATCACCCAAACTTCCTATCTTTTATCCCCTGTGCTCCAACCGAGGCGGCACGCCTGTTTGACTTAATCGTGTCTGCATCATCTATTTTTGGTGGCTCGTGGCTGGAGGGAGCCGGTGCCGTTCACCTCGAGAACCAGGTGCTTTCCTGGCTGGCATCCGAGGTGGGTTTCCCTGAATCAGCCGGCGGCGTCTTTGTTCAGGGCGGTTCGCTCGGCAACCTTTCGGCTCTAGCGGCGGCCCGTTACAGTGCCGGGCTAAAGCTAAAGGTGCAGGGCAAACCAGAGCCGCGTAACTGGGCTTTTCTGTGTTCAAAAGAGGCTCACTCTTCGCTCAAGGCCGCTGCCCGAGTTCTAGACGTTGAGATTGTTTGGGCACCGGTAGACGAAAACGGCCGCCTTACTGGCGAAGCCGTTGCTCAGACCTTGGCAGCTAACAAAGACCACACGATTTTCGCCGTGGTAGCTACAAGTGGTACCACCAACTTTGGTATTGTGGACGACCTGCGCGGAGTTGGTGAGGTTGCGAACTCCAACGACATTTGGTTCCACATCGATGGAGCCTACGGCTTGGCCGGAATCCTCAGCCCGCGAACCCGTCACCTTTACGACGGCAGCGACCTAGCCGATTCGTTCATCGTTGACCCACACAAGTGGCTTTTTGCCCCATACGACGTGTGCGCTCTGGTTTATAAAGAGCCGAAGCTGGCACACCAGGCTCACACGCAACACGGCGAGTACATCGCGGTTTTGCAAGACGGCGACGACTGGAATCCATCGGATTTCGCCTACAACCTAACGCGCCGCACCCGCGGATTGCCGTTTTGGTTCAGCCTGGCCACCCATGGTGTGGCGGCTTACCGAACCGCGGTAACCCACGGTATCGAGTTGGCGCGCAGAATCGCCGATGAGATCGAAAGCCGCCCGGGCCTTAGCTTGGTGCGCCAGCCAGAGCTAAGCGTGGTGGCTTTCCGCAGGGCCGGTTGGGACCTGGATCACTACAAGCGTTGGAGCGACCTGCTATTGAACCGCGGCCAGGCATTCGTTGTGCCTTCGGCTCACAACGGTGAACCAATGACTCGATTCGCGATCATTAACCCTCTGACCGAGTACAGCGAGCTGATCAAAATTCTTGATTCCATGGACGAGATCGAGGCCGACTAATGAAGCTAACCAGCGCCGCTGCCTTGCCATCGCTGAGTCGAGTCAAGCCGGCCGATCGCCAGCCACTAACCGTGGGTTTGGTGCAAATGCGTTGGCACGAGGATCGGGCAGAACACCTTGCCAATCTGGAGTTGGGAATAGAAACCGCTGCCAAGGCAGGCGCCAAGATTGTGTTCCTTCCGGAACTCACACTTAGCCGTTACCCCGCAGACAAACTGCCGATTGGCCCCGCAAACGCAATAGCCGAGGAACTGGTCGACGGCCCAACCCACAGGTTCGCAGCTGCCTGCGCCAAGAAGTTTGGGGTTTTCATCCATGCCTCGCTCTATCAAAAGCAAGACCGTACCGATGACCGCGGACTCAATGTGGCAATCATCGTTGATCCGAACGGGCAGATGATTGCTCGGACTCCCAAGCTGCATATCCCGGTAACCGCCGGATATTACGAGGACCAGTATTTTGCGCCTGGCCCAAGCCAGAACCCTTATCCGGTTTATGAACTTGAGCTGGCAGGCATCGATGCCAAATTGGGTTTGCCTACCTGCTGGGACGAATGGTTCCCCGAGGTTGCCCGGGCTTACAGCCTTGCCGGGGCCGAGGTTTTGGCCTACCCCACAGCAATCGGAAGCGAACCGGATCACCCAGAGTTCGATACTCAGCCGCTATGGCAGCAGGTGATTGTTGGCAACGGAATCGCCAACGGCACATTCATGGTGGTTCCAAACCGATACGGGTTCGAAGGCGCACTAACTTTCTACGGCGGCAGTTTCATTAGCGATCCATTCGGTCGTATCTTGGTAAAGGCGTCTTCGGACCAAGACGAGGTGCTTGTGGCCGAGCTCGATTTGGATCAGCGACGCGACTGGCTGGACCTGTTCCCGTTCCTCGCTACTCGCAGGCCAGACACCTACGGTGCGCTAACACAACCTGTGGTGAACCCGCGGGCGGCAAACGGCGACGGCATCGATGGCGGCATCGCGGGAGTCGGGCACTGATGTTTGGCACCACCTGGCGCATGCCGGCCGAATGGGAGCCGCACACACGCACCTGGATGGCGTTCCCGGTAGCCGATTACATTCTTGGAGACACCGCTGAGTCTGCTCACGAAGCCCGTTCCGCCTGGGCTTCCGTGGCGAACGCGATAGTTGAGTTTGAGCCGGTTTGCATGTTGGTGGCCGAATCTGAATTGGAGTTCGCTCGTGATTACTTGGATTCTAGAGTCGAACTGATTGTTGCCGAACTTGACGATTCCTGGATGCGCGACATCGGGCCGTCTTTTGTGATTGGCACCAGCGATGCCGAACTCGGGCAGTTGGGCGGCGTCGACTGGTTTTTCAACGGCTGGGGCAACCAAAACTGGACCGAGTGGGCCAAAGACGCCAAAGTGGCTAAGACAATAAACAAACTTTCGAACGCCACCAGACTCGAGAGCCCGCTGATCAACGAGGGCGGGGCCATCCATGTGAATGGAACCGGAACTGTCTTGCTGACCAAGACTGTTCAGTTGGGCGAAGGCCGCAACAACATGTGGAGCCAGCGCGAGGTAGAAGACGAGATTCATCGCAAGCTGGGAACAACTAAAGCCGTTTGGTTCGAGCGTGGGCTTTGGCGTGACTACCAAGAGTTTGGGACCCGAGGCCACGTGGACATGCTGGCGGTTTTCTGCGATGAAAATCGGATTCTGTATCACGACCAGACCAATCCTGAGCATCCGGATTTTGCAGTAAGCCAAGAACTGAAGGCCACAATTTTGGCGGCCGGGTTTGAGGCGGTTCCCCTAACCGCACCGGCAACCATCAAGGATGCGGGTGGCTGGGTGGACTACAACTACGTAAACCACTATCTGTGCAATGGTGCCGTTATTCTTTGTGGCTTCGATGATCCAAACGATCAACTGGCAGTGACCACCCTGCAGCAGATTTACCCTGATCGCCAAGTTGTTTTGCTAGATGCCCGTCCGATTTTTGAGCGCGGCGGCGGCATTCACTGCATCACACAGCAAGAGCCCGCCTAGCCAAAGGCTAAGCGGGCACTTGCAAAGGCAGGTCTAGGCGAAAACACCCAACTGGTAACCAAACGCGTCTGCTACCGCAGGGTGCATAACCTGGCCGTTGTGAGTGTTCAAACCCTTTGCTAGAGCCGCATCGGTAGCGAATGCCTGGTGCAGACCCTTGTTTGCAAGGGCAACCACGTATGGCAAGGTTGCGTTGGTAAGTGCGCGAGTTGAGGTCGCTGGTACAGCACCTGGCATGTTAGCCACACAGTAATAGGTGCTGTTGTGCACCTTGAAAGTGGGCTTGTCGTGGGTAGTAGGTACGCTTCCTTCAAAGCAGCCGCCCTGATCAATTGCAATGTCAACCAACACTGAGCCCGGCTTCATGCCGGCAACCATTTCATCGGTGACAAGCTTTGGTGCCTTAGCACCCGGAATCAGCACCGAACCGATTACCAGGTCTGCGGTTCGCAGCTGCTCGGCGATCTCAAGTTTGCTGCTGGCGCGGGTCTTGATTTGGCCAGCGTAGGTTGCATCCAGCTGACGCAAGCGAGGTAGCGAGTTGTCGATTACGGTTACGTCGGCACGCATGCCAAGCGCAACGGCCGCCGCGTTCTCGCCGGCAACTCCTCCGCCAATCACAACAACTTTGGCGTTAGGGGTTCCTGGAACTCCGCCCATTAATACACCTGAACCACCGATGGCAGACATTAGGTGGTAGGCGCCAATCTGCGCGCTGAGTCGACCGGCAACCTCGCTCATGGGCTGAAGCAATGGCAGGCTACGATCTGGCAACTGCACCGTCTCGTAGGCGATTCCCGTGGTTCCGGCAGCTAGAAGCGCATCGGTGCATTCCTTGTTGGCCGCAAGGTGGAGGTAAGTAAACAGCACCTGACCGGCGCGCATCAGCGGGTATTCCGCGGCTAGCGGCTCCTTAACCTTGAGAAGCAAGTCTGCTGCGGCCCAAACCTGCTTGGCATCGGCAGCAATCTGCGCTCCCTGGGCAACGTACTCGGCATCGGTGAAACCCGAGCCCTCGCCAGCACCGGCTTGAACCAGAACCTGGTGACCGTGGTTTACCAGTTCGTGCACGCCCGCTGGAGTGATCGCAACGCGTTCTTCGTTGTTCTTAATCTCGGTAGGGATTCCAACAAGCATTTTTGTCTCCTGGGTCGGTGCATCGATGTGAATTCTTCGCCTAGTCTGTTGCAAGTTCGATTCCAAAGTGTTTTGAATGTGGATTATTCGGTAAACATTTGAATAATCTTGTTTTTGTGCAAAAAATGTGACCTAAGGCTGGAGCAAAGTGAAGAATATTTCGACCACGGAACTTGATGAAATCGATCGACAGATCATTGAACGCCTGGCTCAGAACGCCAGGATTACCAACGCGGACCTGGCCGCCGGCGTGGGCATCGCGCAAAGTACCTGCATTGCGCGAGTAAAGGCGCTGAGTTCTAAGGGGGTTATCCAGGGTTTCCATGCCAGCGTGAACCCGGTCGCACTCGGGCTAAGTCTTCAGGTGCTTATCAGCGTTACCTTGCGCGCCACGGCCAGACAGCAACTTAGTCAGTTCATGGATGAAATGCGTGGCCTCCCCGAGGTAGTTCAGGTGTTCTTTTTGGGTGGCACCGAAGACTTCATTGTCCACCTAGCGGTTCGAGACAGCGACCACGTTCGCGAGTTCGTTTTGGCCAATCTCTCTGCAAATCCAGCTGTTGCTAACACTCGCACAAACATGGTGTTCGAGCACTTCCACAAAGGTCCTTTGGCTTAAAAGTCACCATCGATGCCAAAACAGGGCTAGCCTGAAATTGTTCCAATCCAACGATGCATAGGGGTTAAAAATGAAGGTCAACGGAAAAGTAGTTGTGGTAACGGGAGCCGGAAACGGCATGGGCCGAGAGTTGACCCTGGAACTAGTGCGACGCGGAGCCAAGGTTGCCGCGGTAGACATGCGTGCCGATTTTTTGGTGGAGACCAAGGAGCTAGCCACCAAGTTGGGTGGGACAGTTGAGACCTTTGTTGTCGACATCACAGATGCGGCTGCTGTTGCGGTCCTCCCCCAAAAGGTGACCGACGCACTCGGTGCGCCAGATGCGCTTCTGAACAACGCTGGAATCATCCAGCCTTTCGTCAAGATTATCGACTTAGAAATCGCGGCGGCGGCCAAGGTCATGGCCGTGAACTTTACGGGTCCGTTCCTCATGGTCAAAGCCTTTTTGCCAGGCCTGTTGACCCGGCCAGAGGCTCACATTTTGAATGTCTCATCGATGGGCGCCTACGCACCAGTTCCCGGACAGAGCGTCTACGGAGCATCAAAGGCAGCAGTCATGCTGTTTACAGAGGGCCTCTACAGCGAACTCATGGGTACAAACGTTGGAGTCACCGTGGTGTTCCCAGGTGCGATTGCTACCAACATCGCTGGGAATTCTGGAATTGCAATGCCGGGCGGAGCAGACGCAGCGGCTGCCAGCAGCAACATCAAGATGACTGCTGCTCCTGTGGCGGCGCAGAAAATGGTGAACGCCATCGAGGCAAATAACCCACGTATCACGGTGGGCTCGGATGCAACCATGCTGGATCGCATTACCCGAATCAACCCGATTTTCGCGGCAAAAATGATTGCCAAGCAAATGGCTTCGCTGCTCAAGTAGTCGTTTTACGCGAGGGTACTCGCCAAGCAAGGTGGGCACCTTTTGCTTTACGCTAAAGCCATGACCAACGACGTCCAGAGCCAGCTCGATTCCATCGCCGCGCAGGAACAACTTCTGCAGTTCGATTCCTTTGAACACACCACAGCGGTTGCTCTCGGCCAAGCGATTCTTCAGACCGCACAGGAACGATCGCTTCCGGTAATCATCGATGTTCGCAAGGGCGAGGATTGCCTATTCTTTGCCGCGCTGCCGGGGACCACACCTGCAAACGCCGACTGGGCTCGCCGCAAGCGCAACCTGGTTAATCTACTAGAACAAAGCAGCTACGCGATTGGCCTTCAAGGCAAAGCCGGCAACGATGTGGTGGCCATGATGGCCCTCGACCCACGCGATTACACGGCACACGGTGGCTGCTTTCCGATTCGGGTTCGTGGTACGGGAATGGTCGGAACAGTAAC